>URTB01000102.1 GCA_900550595.1 uncultured Collinsella sp. | reverse complement strand
AGACTCTGCGCGTCTACGAGTCCAAGGGCCTGGTGAACCCCCAGCGCTCGGGCGGCAACACGCGCCTGTATTCGCGTGCCGATATCGAGCGCTTGGAGCTCATCAACCAGCTGACCGACGAGGGCATCAACCTTGCCGGCGTGGTGCGCATCCTCGATATGAAGGAGCGTGCCGAGGAGCGTGAGCGCGAGAACGAAAAACTCCGTGCCCGCGTGCGCCAGCTCGAGGACGAGCTGCACGAGTACAAGATGCAGAAGAAGATCACCGCCCTGGCCCCGCGCGACGGCTCAGTTAACCCCGAACAGGTCATGCGCAAACTTTTGGGCGCAGGCGGGGATTTGTAGTTACGCGGGTTTACCAACCCGCGTAACCAGTTGACGCTGCAAGCCCGTCAGAGCGGCAATCTGCCTTTCAACTTCGGCGGCATGATCAAAAGATCAATGCCGCCTTGTTTCAAGGCACCTTGCTCGCTCTGGCGGGCTTTCGCTGTCCGCGCCAAAATATCGGCGTTGCCATGGCCCGGATGCGGCACTTGGGGACGTTCCTCACTTTGGAAATACGGCCCGCTCGCTGTCCGTTCTCTACCTGCGGCGTTGCCTTGCTCCGGATGCGGTAGTCATGGGGGACGTTCTTAAATGACTAGTCGAAAGGGACGCTCTTGCACCAAATTTGCCGGACCGCACCGGGCTTGCCCTTTACTTTACCGAGATAAAGTGAACGTGCAGATTCGTAACCCACTCGCAACCGTTCTATGGCACGATATTGAACGAATGTATGCTATGCGCTCAAATTTTTGGGCAGAGTGGGAGACAGTATGGTCAAGCTGTACGAGGACGGCATCTACCTGTGCGGCGGCAGCGAGGTTGTGCCTGCAGCCGAGGCTGCCGAGCGTGGTATTACGCAGACGCCCGAGGACGCCAAGCGTGGCACCATCGCGTATTCGATCCTCCAGGCACACAATACGTCCGGAGATCCCGAGGCGCTCAAGATTCGCTTCGATGCCATGGCGAGCCACGACATCACCTTTGTCGGCATCATCCAGACGGCGCGCGCCTCGGGCATGGAGCAGTTCCCGCTGCCTTACGTGCTCACCAACTGCCACAACTCGCTGTGCGCCGTGGGCGGCACCATCAACGAGGACGACCATGTCTTTGGCCTTTCCGCGGCCAAAAAATACGGCGGCATTTTCGTCCCGCCGCACATCGCCGTCATCCACTCCTTTATGCGTGAGAACTTCGCCGGCTGCGGCAAGATGATCCTGGGCTCCGACTCGCACACCCGCTATGGCGCCCTGGGCACCATGGCCGTGGGCGAGGGCGGTGGCGAGCTGGCAAAGCAGCTGCTGCGCGACACCTACGATGTCGCCTATCCCGGCGTCGTTGCCATCTACCTCACGGGCGCCCCGCGCCCCGGCGTCGGCCCGCACGATGTAGCACTCGCCATCATCCGCGCCGTCTTTGCCAAGGGCTACGTCAAGAACAAGGTCATGGAGTTCGTGGGCCCCGGCATCGCGAGCATGACGACCGACTACCGCAACGGCGTCGACGTCATGACCACCGAGACCACTTGCCTGTCGAGCATCTGGGCCACCGACGAGGACACGCACGCGTTTCTGACCATGCACGGCCGCGGCGACGACTACCGCGAGCTCAAGCCCGCCGATGTCGCCTACTACGACGGCTGCGTCGAGGTCGACCTGTCGAGCATCAAGCCTATGATCGCGCTGCCGTTCCATCCTTCCAACGGCTTTGAGATCGACGAGCTCAACGAGAACCTCGAGGACATTCTGCATGAGGTCGAGCTCGAGGCCGCCAAGATCGGCGAGGGCAAGACGCACTTTAGCCTGCTCGACAAGATCGTCGACGGCAAGCTGCACGTGCAGCAGGGCGTTATCGCCGGCTGCTCGGGCGGCAACTACGACTCCGTAGTCCAGGCTGCCCGCGTGCTCAAGGGCGCCAACACCGGCTGCGGCGAGTTCTCGCTGTCGGTCTATCCCACAAGCCAGCCCGTGGCGCTCGAGCTTACACGCCGTGGCTACATCTACGACCTTATGGAGGCCGGCGCGATCGTGCGCACGGCGTTCTGCGGCCCGTGCTTTGGCGCCGGCGACACGCCTGCCAACAACGGCCTGTCCATCCGCCACACCACGCGCAATTTCCCCAACCGCGAGGGTTCCAAGCCGGGTAATGGCCAGCTGAGCGCCGTGGCCCTGATGGATGCCCGCTCCATTGCGGCGACGGCTGCCAACGGCGGCGTCCTGACGCCGGCGACCGACCTGCCCGAGGAGACTTGGGACGAGGCCTGCGAGTACACCTTTGACGACGCACCGTACAAAAAGCGCGTGTACTGGGGCTTTGGCAAGGCGGAGCCTGCCGACGAGCTGGTCGAAGGCCCCAACATTAAGCCGTGGCCCGCGATGGAGCCCCTCGGCGACGATATCCTGCTCAAGGTGTGCTCCAAGATCATGGACCCGGTCACCACGACCGACGAGCTCATTCCTTCGGGCGAGACGAGCTCCTTCCGCTCCAACCCGCTGGGTCTGGCCGAGTTTACGCTGAGCCGCCGCGACCCGGCCTACGTGGGTCGTTCCAAGGAGGTCGATGCCGTGGAGAAGCGTCGCGTTGCCGGCGAGGCCGCGGGCGACCTGGCGGCGCTCGATGCCGAGCTTGCCGGTGTGTTTGAGGCGCTGGCCGGCGCGGGTGTCGCGGCCGACGCCAAGGCGACCGAGTACGGCTCGATGCTCTATGCCAAGAAGCCCGGTGACGGTTCTGCCCGCGAGCAGGCCGCGAGCTGCCAGCGCGTAATTGGCGGCCTGGCCAACATCGTCCACGAGTACGCCACCAAGCGCTATCGCTCCAACGTGATGAACTGGGGCATGGTGCCCTTCCAGATGGAGGCCGAGCCCAACTTCGAGGTGGGCGACTATGTCTTCGTGCCGGGGATTCGCGCTGCGCTCGATGACGACCTAAAGGACATCGCCGCCTACGTGGTGCGTGCCGACGGTGCGGTTGAGCAGATCGAGCTCTACATTGCCGATATGACGGCAGAGGAGCGTGCCATCGTCAAGGCTGGCTGCCTGATCAACTACAACAAGTTCAAGGCCGCTGCCGAGTAACGTTGCTGTACGCCCCGGACACACCTTTCCCTCGTGCTCACGCGCTTCGCGAGGGTCGCCCGAGGGAAAGGTGTGTCCGGGGCTACCGCGACGTTCTCGTTGGGTCTTGAGGGACGCTGATAAATAGACTTGTTTGATGCCGCCTCTGTTATCGGGGCGGCTTCTTTTTGTCGAAATCACCACAGAGGGGACAGGCACCTTTGTGGTGGTGGGGGTGAGCTCAATGTCGGTGTGCGCGTTGAGCGACATTCCAATGAGCGCCTCTACAGGATTTCATCCGGGTTGGCGGGTTTGGTTGTTTTGGGGATGCCGAGTTTGGATGACGCGAAATCGTCAACATCGTCCTTGATTCCATCTTTGGTGTAGACGGTGACCGTATAGGTGCTGTGCCCGAATTCGCTCTTGTCGCGTGTCGCCCAGGCCTGCCAGTAGGCAGCCCCGCTTCGCCCTTGGATTTTTCCGATACGGCGGAGTTCTGTTCGCTTTAATTTCCGGTCGCTATAGATGGTTCGACCGGCCTCCTCGGTGAGCCCGCACTGCCCAAGCAGCTTGTCGAGGACTTGATTCATATGGCGCTCGTCGGTGTTTGGAGCATAGTCGTAAGCGAGGGTGATGGAGTCAAGAGGCTGGTCGTCGATCAGATAATTCATCGCCTGAGGGTCAAGGCAGAAATAAGGAGAGCATCCGTCGACCTGGCCGAGCAACGGTAACTTGGACTGCCAAAGTCCGGTGGGAATTCTATCTTCGTAAAACACGCCGCGGCAGATAAAGGAGAGCGAGGTGGCACGCGAGCCGGCGTCGACCATTCCGCATAAATCGAAGGGCGAGGCGATGCCAAGGGAAAAGGGCGTGATGACGATAAGGAAGAGCATCACGATGGGTACGGCGAGAATGGCGATGACGTTGCGACCGGTGGAATGAGACGGCTTCATATGCGCTCCTCGAGACAAAGAGCAGGCAAGCTCGATGACAAAGGAATAATCTCAGCTAACAATTCAATTTTAATCTCATAACGTGTGACAGCTGGCCGTCGAAACCGAGAACCACCACAAAGGTACCTGTCCCCTTTGTGGTGGTTCTCGGTTTGTCTCGATCTGTAACAGTTAGACCCTAATTTGCCGAGTAGATGTTACAGATTGAGACAAACGGTTGCCGCTGGTCATTTCATCTCGATCTGTAACACCTAGGACCAAAAATGACTGCTAGATGTTACAGATCGAGATGGTAGTGCGCCTGGGCAGCGGCAGGCTGACACCTCAGTACCCTATCCATCGATCACTCAGAAAATCTTATATATAGAGACTTAGATTTGTGTATAAGATCGCACAAAGCTGGCAACAATACTTCTCGAACAACGTGAAGCCGCCCCGTAGGGCGGCCGCCCCAAGAGAGGTGATTCCATGAGAATCGATAAGCTAGCAATGACGTCGCGCGAGGCGCTGCAGACCGCCATGAGCACGGCTGCCGATGCGCAGGCCGGCGCGGTGGAGCCGATTCACCTGCTGTCTGCTCTGCTCGGTGCCGGCGAGCGCAATATCTCCGTGATTATCGAGCGCATCGGTGCCGACCCAGCTCAGCTCGCACGCTCCACACAGGACGCCATCGACCACGCGCCCAAGGTTTCGGGCGAGGGGCAGCAGATGGGCCTGTCCAACGAGCTCGTTCGCGTCATCGAGAAGGCCGAGAAGAAGGCCACCAAGATGGGCGACAGCTTTGTGGTGACCGAGCATCTGCTGATGGCGCTTGCCGAGGACAAGGGCGAGGCGGGCCGCGTGCTGCGCGACGCCGGTGTTACCAAGGAGCGTATCGAGCAGGTCTACGAGGAGCTGCGTGGCGATGACCGCGTGACGTCTGCCGAGGACAAGACTCAGTTTGAGGCGCTGGAGCAGTACGGCCGCAATATCTGCGACCTTGCCCGCGCCGGCAAGCTCGACCCGGTCATCGGCCGTACCGACGAGATCCGCCGTACCATCCAGGTCCTGTCCCGCCGCACCAAGAACAACCCCGTGCTCATTGGCGAGCCGGGCGTCGGCAAGACGGCCATCGTCGAGGGCATCGCCCAGCGTATCGTGGCCGGCGACGTGCCGAGCACCCTGCGCGACCGCGACCTCATCGAGCTCGACATGAGCGCGCTGGTCGCAGGCGCCAAGTACCGCGGCGAGTTCGAGGACCGCTTGAAGGCCGTGCTCAAGGAAGTGCAAAAATCTGAGGGCAAGGTCATCCTGTTCATCGATGAGCTCCACACCATCGTGGGCGCGGGTGCCACCGAGGGCTCCATGGACGCCGGTAATATCCTCAAGCCGGCGCTCGCCCGTGGCGACCTGCATGCGATCGGCGCGACCACACTCGACGAGTATCGCAAGTACATCGAGAAGGACGCGGCGCTCGCCCGTCGTTTCCAGACCGTTATGG
>URTB01000101.1 GCA_900550595.1 uncultured Collinsella sp. | reverse complement strand
GCCGTCTCGTCCTTGGAACCGTCATCGACGATGATGATCTCGATATCGGTGGCGTAATTGCTCCCCTCCAGAATGGAGGTGATGCAATGGTCCATGTCCTTGGCGGCGTTATACGAGGGAATACCGAATGATATGACTTTATGCATGGAAGGCGATAATCTCATCCGAAAGATCGAGGGCGGAGTTGGTCACGGCATCCATATCGTAGTAACGATACTCGGCCAGGCGTCCCACCGGGTGGAAGTTCGTCAGGTTCTGGACGCGCTCAAGATAGCGCTCATAGAGCTCGAGGTTCTCGGGCTCCAGAATGGCGTAATAGGGCGTCTCACCCGAGCCGGGCGTATAGGCCTTGGAATACTCCTTCATGATGGTGGTCTTGCCGGGCAGGACCTGACCAGTCATGTTCTTGAACTCGGTGATACGCGTGTAATCCTCACTCGTGGTGTAGTTGACGGTGCCCACGGGCTGGAACTGGTCCATATCGAGCGTCTCGAACTTCATGTCGAGCGTACGGTACGGCAGAGCGCCCAGGTCGAGGTTGAACAGCTCGTCGAGCGGACCGGTGTAGACGATCTCGCCGCCATAGACCTTACCGTCGATCTTGACGGTGGTTTCGTCAATCTCGAAGAGGTCGCGGGCGTCCACGTCGCAGAACACATCAATCAGATCGTGGTCGAGCATGTGCTCGAACAGCGCGGTATAGCCGTCCTGCGGCATGCCCTGGAAGGGAGCCTGCGGGAAGTAGCGGTCATCGTCGCCCACAAAGACGGGAACGCGGCCGGTGATCGAGGGATCGATCTGGTCGGGCGTCTGGCCCCACTGCTTCATGGTGTAATGCAAAAAGACGTTCTCGTAGACGTAATCGGCGACCTCGGCAAGATCCGGGTCGTTCTTCTTGCGCAGCTCCATGATGGGCACCTTGACGTCCTTGCCAAAGGTCTCCACGAGCTTCTGATACAGCTCCTCGCCGCGCTCATCGCCAAAGGCGAGCTTGAGGCTCGCGTGGTTAAAAGGCACGGGCATGAGGGTGCCGTTGATGTTGGCAAGCACCTTGTGCTGGTAGTCCGTCCACTTGGTAAAGCGCGACAGGAAATTGTGGACGCGCTCATTAAAGGTATGGTAGATGTGCGGACCATACTCGTGGACCAGGATTCCGGCCTCATTAGCGCAGTCGTAGGCGTTACCCGCAATGTGGCTACGGCGCTCCAGAACGGCAACACGATAGCCGATGGTCTCGGCGAGACGACGGGCACAAACGGCACCGGCATAACCGGCACCGACGACAATCATGTCGTATGCGCCGGCGTTAAAGCCTTCAGGCAGGCCTGAGGTAATCTGCATCGATACTCCTTGTCAAAAGCCACGGGCTCGTTAGCTGGGCTTTTCTCGAACATTCTTCGAGACATATTTATCAGAGTGATTATAGCGCTAATGCGTCCTATAATGAGCTTGCCACACAAGGAAAGCTCAAGCACCGCGGCGTACATAATTGAAAGGTAAACCCGCTAGCAGCGGGTTTATTCGTGAGCAGCCGGGCGCCTGGAGCTTAGCGAAACGCTTGTAAGGAGTAACATGAGCGATTTCCTAAACCGTATGAAGTCTGCCGCCAAGGCTGACCTCAAGACGATCGTCCTGCCCGAGGGCGAGGATCCGCGCACCATCGTCGCAGCCACCAAGATCATCGATGAGGGCCTGGCAAAGATCGTCATCCTGGGCAACCCCGACGAGATCAACGTTCCCGGCGCTACCGTCATCGACCCGCGTAATGCCGAGAAGCACGAGGAGTACGCGCAGAAGTTTGCCGAGCTCCGCGCCAAGAAGGGCGTCACCATCGAGCAGGCTCGCGCCCAGGTGATGGACGCTACCTACTTTGGCACCATGATGGTCAAGATGGGCGACGCCGACGGCCTGGTCTCCGGCGCCTGCCACTCCACCGCCGACACCCTGCGCCCTGCGCTTCAGATCCTCAAGACCGCCCCGGGCACCAAGCTGGTCTCGGCCTTCTTCGTGATGTGCACCGACACCCCGCAGTTCGGCACCGACGGCACGCTGATCTTCGCCGACTGCGGCCTCAACATCAACCCGTCCTCCGACGAGCTCTCCGAGATCGCCATCGCCTCCGCTCACTCCTGGTCCACCTTCATGGGCAACGTTGAGCCGCACGTGGCCATGCTCTCCTACTCCACCATGGGCTCCGCCGGCGGCGAGGTCGCCAAGAAGGTCCAGGAGGCCGTGAAGTTCTGCCACGAGAAGGCTCCCGAGCTCGCCATCGATGGCGACCTGCAGCTCGACGCCGCCATCGTCCCCACCGTCGCCCAGCTCAAGGCTCCTGGTTCCTCCGTTGCCGGTAAGGCCAACGTGCTCGTGTTCCCCGACCTCGAGGCCGGCAACATCGGCTACAAGCTGGTCCAGCGCTTCGCCGGTGCTGACGCCTACGGCCCCATCCTGCAGGGCATCGCCAAGCCGGTCAACGACCTTTCGCGCGGCTGCTCTGCCGACGACATCGTGGGTGTCGTGGCCATCACCGCCGTCCAGGCTCAGATGGCTGAGTAGCGGACGTACTCGCCCGAAGGCCGTACGGGCTAACCCCTGAAAACGTCCTCGACCAATGAAACGCCCCCGTTCTGCTCCTTCGGAGCTGCGAACGGGGGCGTTTCTGGTCTGCGGAGTGTTTTCAGGGGTTAGCCCGTACGGCCTTCTACCACTACGTAGTAATCAGGGTATCTGGGGTGGACGGCGGCTTGGCTACGAGCTGGGTCTGAAAAATCTGAACGGATGGGTGTCGTTGCTGAAAGTGCGGGCGTTGCCGGCGATGATCACTTTGGGACTGGAATTTCCGTATGCTAGTAAAAAGGCCTCCGGAGCTGTTGCTCTGGAGGCCTTTCGTTTACATGCAAACGAGTGCGTTAGTTGTTCTTGGTCAGACGCTCGACGTCGTGGGCGATCATGTATTCCTCGTCGGTGGGGATGACCATGACCGTGACGGCGGAACCGGCGGCGCTGATGACCTGCGGCCCGTTGCCCACGGCCTCGCGGTTCTTGTTGTTGTCGATGCGCACGCCCAGCCACTCAAAGCAGTCGCAGAAGGCCTTGCGGATCGACCAGTCGTTCTCGCCGATGCCGGCGGTAAAGGTGATGGTGTCCACGCCCGCCATGGAAGCGATCATGGAGCCGGCCTGCTGCATGGCCTTGTAGGCGAACATATCGAAGGCGAGCAGGCAGCGCTCGTCGCCCTCGGAGGCGCGCGTGCGGATGTCGCGGGCGTCGTTGGAGATACCCGAGATAGCAAGCAGACCAGACTGCTTGTTCATCATGTCGTCGACTTCCTGGTAGCTGTAGCCGCCCTCACGCTGCAGGTAGCACACGGTAGCCGGGTCGATGGAGCCGCAGCGGGTTCCCATCATCAGGCCGTCAAGCGGCGTGAGCCCCATCGTGGTGTCGCGGCACACGCCGTCCTCGATGGCGGCGAGCGAAGCGCCGTTGCCCAAATGGCACGAGAGCAGGCGGTGGCAACGCGAGCCAAGGATCTCCTTGGCCATCATCCACTCGTAGCGGTGGCTCGTTCCGTGCGCGCCGTACTTGCGCACGTGGTACTTGTCGCACACGTCCTTGGGCAGGGCGTAGGTGTAGGCGACCTCGGGCATGGTCATGTGGAACGAGGTGTCGAAAACGGCGACGTTGGGCAGCTCAGGATACTTCTCACGGCAATACTCAATCGCCGCGGCCTCGCCGTAGTTGTGCAGCGGAGCCAAGGGGGCTACCTCGAGAATCTTGGCCATGACCTCGTCGTCGACGACCGCGGAATCATCGAAGTGCCAGCCGCCCTGAACGATGCGATGCCCAATGCCATCAATCGTAAAGTCGGTCTTCTCGAGCTCCTCGAGCACACGAGCGATAGCAGAGCGATGATCGGGGAAAGGAACCTCCTCGGTCTGCTTGGCGCCACCGTTCTCGGAGTGGCCGAAGATGCCCATGTCCGATCCGATACGCTCGCAGTTGCCCTTGGCGAAAACCTCGCGGGTATCGGTATCCAAAAGCTGATATTTAAGGCTTGAGCTGCCGGCGTTGACAACAAGTACGTTCATGAGACTCCTTCGTGATTACAGTACGGTCGGCAAACCTATAAGGCGGCCGTACCCTTAATAAGAAGTTATCAGAATTCAATAAATATCTATTAATCTCTTCGCCCAAAGAGCATAAAAGGGGGCTGAACGGCACAATGCCATCCAGTCCCCTCCCCTTGTATCAATTACTTGCCGCTGACGATGCGCTCGACGTCGGAGGCGATCATGAACTCCTCATCCGTGGGGATGACGAAGATCTTGACCTTGGAATCCTTGGCGGACAGGCACCAAGCGCCGTCGCCGCGCAGGGCGTTGCGGGCATGGTCCATCTTGACGCCCATAAAGGCCAGACGGTCGGCCACGCCAGCGCGGACAGCCGGAGCGTGCTCGCCGATGCCGGCGGTAAAGACCAGGGTGTCCATGCCGCACATGGAAGTGGCCATCTCGGCGGCCTTGGCGGCAATCTTGTAGACGAACATATCGAAGGCGAGCTGAGCCTCGGGGTCACCGGCAGCGGCGAGCTCCTCGACGTTGCGGCAGTCGTTGGTCTTGCCACCGGTCACAGCCAAAAGGCCGGACTTCTTGTTCATCATCTCGTCGACCTCGTCGAAGGTGTAGCCGCCCTCGCGCTGCAGGTAACACACGGTAGCCGGGTCGATGGAGCCGCAGCGGGTGCCCATCATGACGCCGTCGAGCGGGGTGAGGCCCATGGTGGTGTCCATGCACTTGCCGTCCTCGATAGCGCACAGGGAAGCGCCGGAGCCGATGTGGCACACGACGACCTTGCGGGCCTCGCCGTTGGTCATCTCGGCGACCTTCTTGGAAATGTAACGGTAGCTGGTGCCGTGGGCGCCGTACTTACGGATGTGCAGCTTGTCGCAGACGTCCTTGGGCAGGGCGTAAGTCTTGGCGACCTCGGGCATGTTGAAGTGGAAAGCGGTGTCGTAGACCGTGACGTTGGGCAGGTCGGGATACTGCTCCAGGCAGTACTCGATAACGTTGGCCTCGGGGTTATTGTGCAGCGGGGCGAGCGGAGCGACCTCGCGGATCTTGGCGAGGACGTCCTCGTCGACGAGGGAGGAGTCGCCAAAGTACCAACCACCCTGAACGATACGGTGGCCGATGCCCTCGATCTTGACGCCGTTGGCCTCGAGGTCCTTCAGGACGACCTCGATGGCGACCTTGTGGTCGGGGAACTCGATGTTCTCGGTCACCTTCTTGGAACCGTTGGCAGCATGGGTGAAGGTACCGCCGGTAAAGCAGACGCGCTCGCAGGAGCCCTTTGCGGACACCTTGTGGGACTTGGTATCGATGACCTGATACTTAAGGGTCGAAGATCCTGCGTTGACGACCAGAACGTTCATGTGTCTCCCTACTAACAGGCGGTGTGGCGCCGCCAGGTTACATACGCTTCAATAATAAACCCAAACGCCCTCGCGCTCGGGTTTATTGCGTTGATATATAAGTTATCGGTGCC
>URTB01000100.1 GCA_900550595.1 uncultured Collinsella sp. | reverse complement strand
GCTCCATCATCATGCTGCTCGCCGCAACGTTTTTCTATTACATGAGCTATAACGCCATGACCACCAATATCAGCCGCTATGCCGATATGTTCTACGGCATGGAGGGCGGTTCCTATGCCATCATCAATATCGTGACGATTGCAGGCGCGCTGCTAAGCTACGTACCCTTGGCAAATCTTTCGCTCAAAATCGGCCGTAAAAAGGTCGCCCTGGGCACCGCCGTCATCATGGTTTTATGCCCCGCGCTTCTTTGGCTGGCACCCGGTTTCTCGCCCGTGCTGTACGGCGTCTTTTTGTTGATGGGCGTTGCGCTGGGCGGCGTGGACCTGTGCGTGTACACGATGATTCTGGAGTGCTGCAGCTCCCAAAGCGTGGGCCGCTACTCCGGTTACTACTACACCGTGAGCATGGCGGCTCAGGTGGCGATACCGATTCTCTCCGGCATCGTTATGGACGTGGCGCCGTCGATGCTCTTCGCCTACATCACGGCAATGGGCATGTTTATGGCCGCGAGCATTGCCGCCGCCAAGCACGGCGATGCCATCTTGATCGACGAGGTCGCTCGCCGCGAGGCAGCAAAGTAGGAGACCGAATTAACTACCGTGCGAAAGGGGTCGGATGGGCAAAACGCCCATCCGACCCCTTTTTCGTTTCATCCTCAAGAAGCTTGTCGAAGCCTACCCCACCGTGACGGATTCCCCAGTAAAGGTGCTGATGAGCAGCAGGATAAAGAACGCCAAGTAACTGATGCTCAGCGGGTATGCAATAATCAGGAAGACGACCCAGCCGACATTGGTGCTACCGTCGGCACGGCGTTGCTCGCGATTGCGGCAGAGCCAAATCGTCACGCCAATGGCCACAATCAACAGCACAAGTGCCGCTGCCGCCAGTCCAGCAAGCGCAAACATCACGCCAATGCTCACAGCAATAACCGGGAGCAGCAGCAAGCCGCACCCGCACCCACCCGGACTATACACGGCAGACTGTCGACGTCGTTCCATCGTCACTCCAAGTCAAGCAATCGTTTGTAGACATCGAGGCCCTTGAGTAGGGTTTCCTCGTCAAAGAGCATGGTATCAGTGTGAAGGGCGCTCGTCGCATAAGCTGGGCAGCTGTCTGCGTCGATCGGGTTTTCTTGCGCCTCCGGCACGCCCGTGCCCAGCAAGAAGAACACGCCCGGCAGATGGCGCTGATAGAAGGCGAAGTCCTCGGCAATCAGCAAAGGCTCATCTACGAGCTGTAGTTCGGGCAAAGCCGGTGCAATGCGAGTAAACAACTCGGGGTCGTTGTCGACCGGCGGATAGCCCTCGGCAAAGTCGAGATCGTACGTGCAGCCCGTTGCAGCGCATGCCTCATCAAGCACGCGGCGCACGCCCTCACGCGCACGGTCGAACATGTCGTCCGTAAACACACGCAGACTGCCGGCAACATGGGCCTCCCCCGCCACCGCGTTGCAGACGGTACCGGCCTGCAGCAGACCAAACTTACCGATACAGGGCTCGTCGGTGCCCAGCTCGTCCATCAGTTCGCGCTCGGCAACCAAGAACTTGGCAGCAGCCAGCGCCGCATCGTGCGACTCCTCGACCGGAACGCCATAGGTCTTAGCGATATGGATGCTCGTCCCGTGAATATGAATGTGTGTCTCACTCGAACGCGCCAGCAGCGGACCGGAACAACTCGCCAACGTGCCGGCAGGCAGATCGGGCCACACATGGAAGCCAAAAATGCGGTCAGCCCCATAGCGCTCGAACACACCGCTCTCGCATACCGTCTTGGCACCACCGGTCGTTTCCTCGGCCGGCTGGAACACAAAGAGAACGTTGCGCCTCATGGCGCCCGGCTGCTCGCGAATCGTACGGTCGACATACGTCGCGGCGGCAAGTGCCATGGCCATGTGTCCGTCATGTCCGCAAGCGTGCATCTTGCCGGGATGGATCGAGGCAAAGGCCGCTCCCGTCGCCTCCGCGATGGGCAGCGCATCCATATCGGCGCGAATCGCCGTGGCACGCGCGGCACCAACGCCAGCGTCGAAGAAAGCGCAGACGCAGCTGGGACACGGATGGGTCACCTCGCAAGCGAGCGGCGCCAACACGCCCTCGATATAGGCGATAGTCTGCGGAAGATCGAAATCGAGCTCCGGAATGCGATGGAGATCGCGGCGATAGCGACGGAGTTCTTGGAGCTCGGTCATAGAGAATCCCTTCGTGAGGCACATCTGTTGCAACTTATTGTGATACAGGATTGTGGCACACATGTTTCCAGCATATTGCTGCATTTTTTAAACGTTATATACGAATACTCTTGTTTGGTAAAGTGCAACGTGATAGGGTCTTTACCACTTGATAGAGGCGCGGGCACGAAGAGCCGCGGGCGAGCCGGCAGGCTTTGACCCCGTGGGGAGGCGAAACCCGCCGAACTGGGTTTTTCGGGCACGAACAACCTGGTGGGCCTGTGGGAAACACCCACAGGACTGTCTGCAGCAATGCGGGAGCGCTATCCGGACATTGGGTCCACGCTATGCGGATTCGATGCGCAGATGGCGCCGTCTGGATAGCGAGGTTTACGGGACATGGCATTGACCCCCAACGAGGCATATGCGGCCAAGCAGCCGTTTGTGGACAAGGAGACACTCGAGCATATCGTCGAGCAGTTCCCCACGCCGTTTCATCTATACGACGAGGCGGGCATCCGCCGCAACATGCAAGAAGTGCGCGACGCCTTTGCATGGAACCCGGGCTTTAAGGAATACTTTGCCGTCAAGGCCAACCCCAACCCGGCGCTCATCTCCATTCTCAACGAATACGGCTGCGGCTGCGATTGCTCGAGCTATACCGAGCTCATGATCGCCCGCTCGCTGGGCATCACGGGACACGACATCATGTTCTCTTCCAACGACACGCCGGCTGCCGACTTTGAGCTCGCCAACAAGCTGGGTGCCATCGTCAACTTTGACGACATCAGCCACATCGAGTTCTTTGAGCGTGTTGCGGGGCCCATCCCCAAAACGGTCAGCTGCCGCTTTAATCCAGGCGGCCTGTTCCAGCTCTCCAACGGCATCATGGATAACCCCGGCGACTCCAAATACGGCATGACCACCGAGCAGCTCTTTGAGGCTTTCCGCATGCTCAAGGCCAAGGGCGCCGAGAATTTTGGCATCCATGCCTTCCTTGCCAGCAACACCGTCACCAACGACTACTACCCCAAGCTCGCGCGCATCCTCTTTGAGCTTGCCGTGCGCCTGGAGCGCGAGACCGGTGCACATGTCGCCTTCATCAATCTGTCCGGCGGCGTCGGCATCCCCTATCTGCCCGAGCAGCAGGCCAACGACATTCACGCCATCGGCGAGGGGGTGCACGCGGCCTACGACGAAATCCTGGTTCCCGCCGGTATGGGCGATGTAGCCATCTGCACCGAGATGGGCCGCTTTATGATGGGGCCCTACGGCTGCCTGGTCACCAAGGCTATCCACGAAAAGCAGATCTACAAGGACTATATCGGTGTCGACGCAAGCGCCGTCGATCTGATCCGTCCTGCCATGTACGGCGCCTACCACCACATTACGGTAATGGGTCAGCCGGGTGGCGACGACAAGACCACAGCGCCCGTCACGGACACCTACGACATCACGGGCAACCTATGCGAGAACAACGACAAGTTCGCCATCGATCGCGAGCTACCGCAGATCGACATGGGCGATGTGCTCGTGATCCACGATACCGGCGCGCATGGCTACTCCATGGGCTACAACTACAACGGACGGCTGCGCTCCGCCGAGGTCCTGCTGCGTCCCGATGGCTCAGCCGACCTCATCCGCCGCGCCGAGCGCCCGGGCGATTATTTTGCCACGCTCGACGTGCTGCCGAGCGGCCGAGAGCTGCTGGCCAAGTCGCGCGCCGAAAGTGCCCGCCGTCGCGCCCAAGACGAGCGCCTGATAGTCGCCGCTCAATGGAACAAACGCATCCAGATCGCGGACGCGAAGGAGAAGAACATGGACATCCGCAATCTCGAGGGCTCAATCGTCGCCCTTGTTACGCCGTTTAAAAAGGACGGCAGCGTCGACTTTGACGCACTCGAGCGCCTTATCGATTTCCACCTGCAAAACGGCACCGACGCCATCCTCACCCTGGGCACCACCGGCGAGAGCGCCACGATGACCGACGACGAGGACAACTCCGTTGTCGCCGCAGTGGTCAAGCAAGTTGCAGGACGCATCCCCGTCATCGCCGGCTCGGGCTCCAACTCCACGCAGACCATGCTCACCAAGTCGCTCACCTACCAGGGCCTGGGCGCCGACGGCCTGCTGCTCATTACCCCCTACTACAACAAGTCCAACGAAGAGGGCATCTACCAGCACTTTAAGACCGTCGCCGATGCCGTGGACATCCCCTGCATCCTGTACAACATCCCCGGCCGTTGCGGCTGCGGCATCAGCGAGCGCAACGTAGAGCGCCTGGCCGCACATCCCAACATCATGGGTATTAAGGAAGCCTCGGGCAACGTCGCCTACGCGGCCAAGATCGCCCACCTGCTGTCCGACGACTTCCGCATGTACTCGGGCGAGGACGCCCTCACCGTGCCGCTCATGAGCCTGGGCGCTTCGGGCACCATCAGCGTGTGGGCCGACGTTCAGCCGCAGCTCGTGCACGACATGTGCCGCGCCTATCTGGACGGCGACGTGGAGCGCGCCCGCGATATCCAGATTGCCGGCCAGCCGCTCATCAATGCCCTCTTTAGCGAGGTCAACCCCATCCCCGTCAAGGAAGCACTCGCCCAGATGGGTATGATCGAGGCAAACTACCGCATGCCGCTGTGCCCCATGGCAGACGACACGCGCTCCGCACTTACCGATGCTCTGAAAGGAGCTGGTCTGCTTGATTAAGACCGTCATTATGGGAACGGGCCGCATGGGCTCGCTCATCCGCACCACCGCCGAGGGCATTGTCAACACCGCTGGAGAGCCCGTTTTTGACATCGTCGCCCAGATCGGCTTCGACTTGTCCGAGCTCGAGAGCGCACCGGCCGCCGATGTAATCATCGACTTCTCGAACGTCGTGACCTTCGATGCCGTTGTCGCCTATGTCGAGCGCACGGGTGCCGCACTCGTTTCCGGCACCACGGGCTATACGCCCGAGCAGGTGGATCGCCTGCGCGAGCTGGGTCAGAACGCCCGTGTTATGCACTCGGGCAACTACTCTATCGGTATCGCCGCCCTGCGCCATCTGGTTGCCCAGGCCACGCGCGAGCTGCCCGGCTTTGACTGCGAAATCGTCGAGACGCACCATAATCAAAAGGTCGACGCCCCCAGCGGCACTGCCAAGTTGTTGCTCGACGCCGTCGTCGAAGCCGAGCCCGAGGCAGGCTACCACCCCGTCTATGGCCGCGAGGGCATGTGCGGCGCGCGCGACCCCAAGGAGATCGGCATGCACTCGCTGCGCGGCGGCACCGTCGCCGGCGTGCACGAGGTAAGCTTTTTCGGCCAGGACGAGGAGGTCACGCTCGCGCACCGCGCCACGAGCCGTCAGATCTTCGTCAACGGCGCCCTGGCAGCCGCGCAGAAGCTCGTCACCCGCGA
>URTB01000099.1 GCA_900550595.1 uncultured Collinsella sp. | reverse complement strand
AGGTGCCTCAGCGCTCTCGCCAGCGCAGGCTCAATGACAAGCACTTCAACGCCATGAAAAAGGCGAACCGTCGCAAGCCGGGCGGGGAGGAATGATCTTCTCAATAAGTTGCGGTGAAATAGGGGTGGCTAGCGGGTTGGGTGCCAGACCTCGAGGGCGGCGGGAAGGATGTCCACCTCGATGCGCGAGGCGACAACGGGCTCGCCGTCGGCTTGGATGGGGTAGTCGGGCTCCTCGAACGTGAGTTCGGCATGGCGGCAGTGGCGCATGCGAATCGGCGGCAGTTTGGTATGGTGGCCGTCTTTGGCCGAAAGGAACATTGGCAGGGCAACCGCGCGTGGGACGGGGCCGCAGGCGTAGCAGACGTCGAGTATGCCGTCGCAGGGATCGGCATCGGGACAGATGCGATAGCCCGAGCCATAGGTGGGGCCCAGCTGAATTGCCATGATGATCGCCCTTACGCGCTCGGCGGGCGCGCTGTCAAAGCTGACTGTCATGGGGTAGTTGCGATAGCGTAGGCCAAACTGCTCAAGTCCCGAGAGGGTGTAGAGCGGCGCGCCCGTCAAGCCAGTCTTTTTGCGCAGTTCGGTGGTGCCAAGGCCGATGGCGGCATCGATGCCGACCGAAAGCGTCTGGTCGTAGTACTCAACGGTAGCCTCGCCTCTGCCGCTCGCAGGGCTCCACGAGCGAATGCGCCCGATGTCCTGACGCTGCAGCTCGCAGGTGAGCAGCGCGCCAAAATCCTTGCCGGAGAAATCTTCGATACCGAGCGTCTGGGCAAAATCGTTGCCGGAACCCACGGGTAGGATGGCAAGAGCGGAGCGGGCGTCCTGCTCTTGCGTCATAAGTCCGTTGACGACCTCGTGAATCACGCCGTCGCCGCCAAGGGCGATAACGGTGCGATAGCCCTGAGCCTGTGCGGCCAGCTCCTTGGCGTGTCCCATGCGCTCGGTCAACACCAGGTCAAACTGGGATGCGCGTGCAGTCATGTCCAAAAATCGTTGCAGGCGCTCGGCAACTTCGTGTGCCGCACCTGACTGGGCGGCTGGGTTGGCGATGATGAGCGTGCGACCAAAATCAGTTGTGTGCATGGGGCGACTCCCGGCGTATGACGTGACGGTGCGGTCGCGCTCAGGTCGAATTGCCCCTGATTGTGGCTGCACGGCGATTATTACGTCTACTCTATCAGGTCGTTGTGGCGCTCGATAGCATCCGCTACCGTACCGCCCTCATCCACAATAAGCGAGCGGCGCTTGGGTGAGATGATGCGCTGGGCGGGGTACACGCCGCGGTGTCCGCCGGTTAGGTAGCTGATAAAGGCCACGATGACAAAGAACCCGGCGGCCGTGCCGTGGAACAGGTCGATGGCCATCATGCAGGTGGTGATGGGCACGTTGAGGCCGGCACAGAACACGCCGAGCATGCCGAGAGCCGCCAGAAAACTGGGATCGAGCCCGGTAAGGCAGCCGATCCAGGCACCGAGTGCCGCACCGATGCCAAACAGGGGCGTGACCTCGCCGCCTTGGAAGCCCGCGCCCAGGGTAAGCGCTGTGACGACCAACTTGATGACTGCGTCCGCCAGGGTGGTGTTGCCGGCAAATCCGGCGCCGGAAAGCCACGTGGAAAGGCCGGCGTAGTCCCAGGCGTCGAGGAGGGCATAGGCGGCCAAAACCACGAGTGCGCCTATAAGTGCGCGAACGAGGTAATTGGTGATAAAGCGACCGTACAGGCTCTTGACGGTTCGAACCGACCAGGCAAAGAGGCGTGCCGTCAGACCGAAGATGATGGCGCTGATAACAACGATGACGACCGTTTTGGGCGTCATGGCGGGAACGCTGGCGATGACATTCGCCTCGTACTCGGTTCCCAAGGCAAGCGACGTAAAGTAGCCGGTAAACGAGGCGACCAGGCAGTAGATGCCCGCAGTGTAGTCGATCTTGCCGATAAAGCACATCTCCATGCCAAAGAAAGCTCCGGCAAGGGGCGAACCGAATACGGCGCCAAAGGCCGACGAGATGCCGGCGAGCATGAGGTCGTGGTGGTCATGCTTTTTGAGGTGGGCGAGGCTCGAGATGTTGCTGGCGATGGTGCCGCCAATCTGTACCGCGGCTCCCTCGCGACCGGCCGATCCGCCCGTTAGGTGCGTGAGCGTGGAGCAGACGAAGGTGAGGACGGCCATGCGCATATGGATGAGGCGTGTGCCCAGGGCGGAGTCGATGACCAGGTTGTTGCCACGCTTGGCGGCAAGGCCGTGGTTTTTGTACACCCATGCGGTGGCAATGCCCACAACGGGAAGCAGCGCGTAGACCCACGCATGGTGCTCGCGATAGTCGGTCGCGATATTCAGCGAGGCCAAAAACGCCCAAGCGGCAACGCCCATGGCGAGCGAGACGATGACGACGAGCACGAGCAACTTGGCGCTCGCGAGTAGGTTGCGGGCGTTGCGGCGCGTGTCGGCAGCCAAGAGATGCTCGGAGCGGGTGAGCTGTTGCCTGCCTGCCATGATGACGTCATTAAGGGAGAAGAAGCCGCCGTCGTCGAGCGGCTGGGAATGATCCTGCGCCTCGTTTGCGCTTTCGGGTTTGTCGTTATGAGCCATACGTCCCTCTTTTAGGTTGCAACGCAAGCATTATAGAACGCGGCAAACGCGACGAAACGGTGGGTTGGTTTCCATTCTGTTTCGCGGCTTGCGGCCGACAGGTGTATTTGCGGGTACAGGCCAAGTCGTGGTCGCGCATCGGGGGATTATACTGAGACAAGCATAAAGAATCGGCGCCCCTGTTGTGCGCCGTGGCATTAAGAGGTGCATATGGCAGAGAAACTCATTCCGCTGGAGGACGCGCAGTCGATTGTTCTGTCGCATGTTGCTCCGACCGATCTCGTCGAGATTCCCGTGTGGCAGGCGGCTGGTTTTCCCTTGGCCGAGGACGCGGTGGCCGATATCGACATCTCGCCGTTTGCCAACAGCGCTATGGACGGATATGCCGTGCGTTCGGCGGACTTGGCGCAGGCATCTGGCGAGGCGCCGGTGACGCTCGACGTTATCGGACATGAGGCCGCGGGCCATGTGTTCGAGGACACAATCGGCGCGGGCGAGACGGTCCGCATCATGACGGGCGCGCCAGTGCCCGAGGGTGCCGATGCCGTGGTGAAATACGAGATCGTCGACGTGCTCGACGGCGATGGCAACGAGGGCTCGCACGTTCGCTTCTCGGTGCCTGCCAAGGTAGGGGAGAACGTTCGCTCTGCCGCCGAGGAGGCCCATGCCGGCGATGTCGTGATGCACGCCGGCGAGGTCGTGGCTCCGGCGGGCGCGGGTCTGCTGGCGAGCGCCGGATACGCGAGCGTGAAGGTGCACACTGCCCCGCGTGTGGGCATCATCTCGCTGGGCACGGAACTGGTCGCACCGAGCAACGTGCCGGCGCGCGGGCAGATTCGCGACTCCAACTCGTCGGCGTTGATGGCCGAAGCACTCGATGCCGGCGCCGAGCCCGTGTTCTACGGCATTGCGCTCGATGATGAGCAGGCGATTGCCGAGTTGGTGCATCGTGCCGTGCAGGAGTGCGATTTTGTCATTACGAGCGGTGGCGCCTCGGCGGGTGACTACGACTACGTGACGGCGTTGGTTAAGCGCGAGGGCGAGGTGCTGTTTGACCGCATCTCGATGCGTCCGGGCAAGGCCATCACGTTTGGCTTGCTCGGAGGTAAGCCCTACCTGGGGCTTTCAGGTAATCCGGCCGCGGCGTATGTGGGCTTTGAGATGCTCGCCCGTCCGGCGATCCGCAAGATGCGCGGCTTTGCCGAGGGTGCGCGTCCCGTGCAGCAGGCGACACTCACGCACGGCGTGAAAAAGCGACAGCCCCGCCGCTTCTTCGATCGCGCCACGGTTTTGCGCGACCCCGAGACCGGTGAGTTGTTGGTGACCGAGGCCAAGTCGCAGAATTCGGCGCTGCTCGGCACGATGCAGCGGGCCAACTGCCTGCTGCGCATTGACGAAGGACCGTGCGACCTCAAGGCGGGCGACGTCGTGGATGTCGTGCGTGTCGACCTGCCCGAGGGCACGGTGCTATAGGAGGAATGCTATGGACTTGAAGATTTCGATTGTGACGTGCTCGGATACGCGCGATCTTGCCCAGGACGAGGCGGGCGCTGCGCTCGAGGAGCTCATCGTGGCGCAGGGCTGGACGGTCTCCTCACATGTGGTCGTACGCGACGACGCCAGCGAGATCGGTGATGCCATTGTGGAAGCCGCCGATGAGTGCCACGCCAATGTCGTGCTCACCTGCGGCGGCACGGGGCTTTCGATGCGCGATGTGACGCCCGAGGCGACGCGTGCCGTCTGCGACCGCGATGTGCCGGGTATTGCCGAGGCAATCCGTGCGTACTCCATGACTAAGACGCGCCGCGCTATGCTCTCGCGCGCCGTGTGCATGCAGCGTGGGTATACGCTTGTCATCAACTTTCCGGGATCCACGAAAGCGGCCCGCGAAAGCTGGGAGGCCGTGAGCGACCAGCTGGAGCATGCGGCCCAGATGACGGCGGGCGGCGGGCACGCCAAATAAGCGGTTTACCTGCGGCGGAGCGACCTTACGGGCTGCTCCGCCTTTTTTATGCAGCGACAGTGCGGGCCGTCTCGTGGTTATCGGTAAAAGAAATTTATTAGGCGAGAAGTAATTATCACAAACATTATTCGCGCCTAAGTATAATCTAGTAACAGAATAAAGCCCGCGGTGGGGTGCCCGGGTATGGCGTTCGAAAGGGTTGAACATGGTCGATATGGTTTCTCGCCGCGGATTCGTCTCGCTTTCTGCTGTCGCCGCTGCTGGCCTTGGGCTTGCCGGCTGTTCCGGTAACAAGGAGCCTGAGTCGACCGGCTCCGATGCCGGCTCCGCTAAGATTTCGTCTAAGAAGGCTGTCGAGCTGCAAGTCTTTGCCGCCAACTCGCTCGAGAAGGCTCTGCCCGAGGTTCAGGAGCTCTACACCGACCAGACCGGCACTACCTTTGCCGATACGCAGTTTAAGGGCTCTGGCGACCTCGTCGAGCAGATGCGTGCCGGTGCCGCCGTCGACGTGCTCATCACTGCCTCCAAGGGCACCATGGACGACGCCGAGGCCGCCGAGCTCGTCGCCGCTGACACGCGTGAGGACATGTTCGTTAACGACCTTGTGATCATTCGTGCCGAGGGCTCCGACACCAAGGTTGAGGCCATCGCTGACGTCGCGAACCTGGACGGCAAGATCGCCATCGGCGACGCTAAGACCGTTCCTGCCGGCAAGTACGCCAACCAGGCGTTGGCTTCCGTGGGCCTCTATACCGGCACCGAGGGTGACGACGGCGAGTACGCACCCGAGCTCGCCGACAAGGTTGCCCTGGCCGACAAGGTCGGCACCGCTGCGTCTTACGTCTTTACGGGCGACTGCGTGGCCGGTTTTGTCTACAGCTCTGACATCTACCGCTACGACGGCATCGAGGAGGCCTTCGTGTGCCCCGAGGATTCGCACAAGCCCATCGTGTACCCGGGTGCCGTTGCCGAGAGCTCCGAGCACGCCGACGAGGCCAAGGCGTTTATCGACTTCTGCCTGACCAACAA
>URTB01000098.1 GCA_900550595.1 uncultured Collinsella sp. | reverse complement strand
AAAAACACCGCGCGGCTAAACGAAAACGACAGGTAGTTTTTGAGGATGCGGTTGCCGGGACCCCAGTCCTCGGGGTCGGCAAGGTCGGCCAAGCGGTCGTAGCAGGGCTCGGGGCAAAACGCGAAGTCGTACACATTGCTGCACAGGGTGCTGGGGATCTCCATATGGTGTCCAATCCATTTCATAGCTGGCGTGCGGATGCTTAGATTCTATACGCGCGGCGGGTCGTCCGTGCCCGCAATGCAACCGCGGCGCAGCTCCTCGGCGAGCCCGCTGGTCGTACGGTTTCCAGATACGAGGTCTTGGATCCAGGCGTAGTACTGGTTGTCTTTGGGCTCGGGACTGTCGGACAGCACGACCGGAGTGCCGGCGAACCTTAGAACGGACAACGCAAAGACAAGGCTGGTGCGTTTGTTACCGTCCTCAAAGATGTGGTCCTTGACCATGTGCTCGGCCACGTAGGTGACCTGGTCAAAGATGTCAGCGAAGCGGTCGGCCGGCGATTGGCCGAATATCGTACAGAATGCACCCGCAAGCACGGACTCGACGCGTCCAAGCTCAAGTGCGGCCCGGCCGCCTGTGGCGTCGGTTGTATAGCAGCGCCCGACCGTCATTAGCGTGCTGTGTAGGCGCATCACGGCGGCGGCCATGGCCTCGAGCGATCCGGCATCGTCGAGCACGAGCGGCGCGAACGGATGCGCCCGGCGCGGCGCGACCGCCATCATGAGTTCTCCAAGAGCCTGAGCGCGTTGGGCATGCCCTCAATGGTCAGCCGAACAGCTTCATCGATTGACGTGGCGCCGCCGAGCAAAATCGGTGATGCTGAATTTGCCACGTGCGCAGTTGAATAATATTCTTGAGCAACGCAATCAGCGCCGTCATCCTGTTGAACATAGCTCCAAGGCATGTCTGACTCCTTTATAGCTCTATGGATGGAATAGCCTGCGAGTCGTACTCCAGGGCAACCGGTTGCCAGACGAGGTCTTCGATGGCGCAGTTTAGGGCATTTGCGAGCGCCAATGCCGAGGAGACCGAGGCACGGCGTAGGTCGAGCTGGTTCTGTTCGTAGAGTTGTATGGCGCAAAGCTTAACCCCCGATTGGGCGGCGAGCTGTTTTTGCGTTAGTCCGGCTGACTTTCGTGCCGCCTTAAGACCCTTTTTGTCTGCCTGGGCGTTGTTCCATTTTTCAATGACAATCTGGGCGAATTTGTCTTCGGAGGCCTCGTGAAGCGGATGGTACGAGCCGATGATCCAATCGAGCGGGGCGACTTCGAGTAGCTCATTAAAGCCCAAGCTGCTCATCCATTGCGCATAGGCCAAAACCCAGCCCGCCCAATACTGAGGCGAACGGTCGAACGGATAGGTCTCCCTGCATTTGACGGGGGTCAGTCCCGCATGGGCGATAATATCGCGCGCGAGCTCGTCGCCCGCCATGCCGCAGACGACGCGAGGCATACCGCGCTCAAACTGTTTCATCTCAAGAGCGTTCGACAGGATCGCCGTCAACTCGGCTGGAGTCAGCCCTTGGTCACAGAGAGCAAAATCGACCGCCTCGCCCAGCGTTCTCATTGCATCCTCGAGATACATCTCACTGTAGGCGTTGGTCATCGCCCGTCATCCCCTCTCGAATGATATCGACGATACGGATTCCCTCAAATGGATTTTCGGCAAGGAGCTCCCGATATTCAATACTGGCTTCTAAGACTCTCCGAGTTCGGAAGTATGCGGCAAAATCCAGACTTATTGACCACGCTGGAGCACACCAACGCCTCTGCCTGCGGTTTCTTTGCGCGAAAAGGCCGGTGTGGTCGGGGTTTCCGGAATTTGCCGCATACTTCCGTTTTGAGAATTCGGAAGTGCGGGGAAAGACCGAGTTCCGCCAACCAGACCCCGGTTATCCCCTTTCGTGACCTGCGGTTTTGACGCCAAAATTTGGTTTGTGCTCGGCTGGTTGCGATTTTTCCCCGCACTTCCGGAAATGGGCGTTATGGCTGTGTTGTGCACGGCAAGAAAAGCGCCGAGAAAAGGGCAATCAAGCGGTAGCCGGTAGTCTTGGGAAGCGTTATGGGTATTGCGGTGGCTGTAAGCCTTTACCGGATGAGGTCTGCCAGGCACAACTCGCCCTTGGGGATCTTCGAAAGTCGCTTGTATTCCCTGGCGGCTGCCGTAAGCGAATCGGCATCCCAATAACTTTTGAGGAAGCCTTCCCTCTTTACCTCGTGCATGCCGAGCTCCTGTTTGCAGAAGTCGCTCGGTTTCATGCGTCCGCCGTGCCAGCGTCTCCACGAGCCCTCTCGAATAATGGCCAGCACCTCTATCTCGGGATGGGTCACGTAGCTAACCACCGGGAAGGGGCCGGCGTACAGGTTGCCGAGTTTGAAGCGTTCTTTCCTCGAGTCCAGCACCCTGACGATGCAGACTGGCCAGTCATAGTCTAAGTTGAGGTAGTTATCTTGGATATCGGAGGCTTTGCGCAGGCGGGTGACGTCCACGACGTCGCCCTCTGGAAAGACGAGCGCGTCCGCCTCAAGGAGAATGTCCACGGCCACCTGTTCCGCCGTTCCCTCGCAGGAGATGATCGGATGATATCCCGCAAAGCGAAAACCGTTATCACTGCTCGCCGGACACCTCTCCTGCGACGAGTTCCTTAAGCGCGCGCACGTCGGCGTAGCGCGGAGCGGTCCCCTTCACAAAGTTCGAGGCGAATACCTCCGATTTCTTGTTCTCGATGCGTTTCACGCGGTCGGCGTACTTCACCACGCGCGCACCGCTGTTGCGTCGGGCGAGAAAGAACACGTTGTCCTTGCGGTGCACGTGATCGAGGAGCTGCGGGTAGTGAGTCGTGAAAACCAGCGTCGCGCCGTTGGGGTTGGTCCCGTGGGCGGCAAACAGATCAAGCACGACGTTAACCAGTTGGCGGTTAAGGTGGTTCTCCACCTCGTCGACTAAAAGGTAGCCGCCGGAGCGCAGGACCCTCATTGCGCGCTGCACCAGCCCTAGGCCACGTACAGTGCCGGAGGAGAGCACCTCGGTGAGCCCCCGCTCGGAGATCGTGATGGGCTCGCGACCTGTAAACGTCAGTACGAAGGCGCGACCGGAGTCCCGGACCTCGAGGTGCTCGATGCCAGAGTCGAAAACACGAAGCACGTCGTCGAGACCGTTGAATTGCTCAGTGAGGCGGAAGCCACCGTCGCGCAATGCTATCGCTCGGATGCGATGGCCGAAGTCCTTGGCGAGCACAGCGGCTGCGACGGAAACGTCAGGCGGCGTAAGCGCCGCCCAAGAGTCCGGCATCTGAGCACGGTCGCACAGCGGGGACGCGAGTTTCTCGATTTCGGCCCAGGATGCCAGGGTCGAGCGCTTGAGGGCCTTGGCTGGCAGCGAAGAAATCACCTCATCGGAGAACGTCAGCTCGGGACCGTCGTCGCCTCCTTCGACAGTCTGCAGCACCGACTCGAGCAAGTAAAGACGATCTGCGTGCCATATGACGCACTTGAGCTTGGACGGGCCGTCGAACGCGGCGGGGAACGTTGATGGGAGCCCGCCGCCGCGCGCCGGAGAGCCGTCAACAATGCGGCAGGCGAGCTCCAGCAGGTTCAGTGCTGTTGTCTTGCCCGTAGCGTTAATGCCCGCCAGCGCAACGACGCTATTCACGTAGAGATGGTCCGCCAGTTCGAAAGCCGACTCATCGGAGGCCGTCACGCGGTCGGAGGCGAACAGGTCGATTTCGAATAACCCGTCTTCGAACATCGAGAGATGGTCGAAGCAAACCTTTAACAACTTCATCTCAAGCCTTTCGAATACTTGAAACAGAATTTATGGCTCAAGTATAACACATGAAGGATATCGCGAATTAAGCCTGCCACTAGGCAGAAAAGGCTTATCCGCATTGCCGACCTCGTCGATATGCAGGTTCAAATGCTTAGACATTTGATCAAATCGTACAAAAATGGCGAGGTACGTACCTCGCCGATCTGGCACCTCCAAGACGACAGTCTCTTCGGTGGTTAAATTCTCTCACGCTTCAGGAGCTTTTAGAGCTGCATCGATTAGATCGGCGCCGTTGTCGAAGCGACCGGACTCCCCCGTCACTAAGAACGCATCACCTTCGCGAATGGCCTGGAGGGTCACCGGGCTGGGTTCTCTGGAAGGGAAAGGCCGCGGGCTGGCATTCGCAAGCCCCTCATCCTGCTTGCAGTGCTTCATAGACACGCACCTCATCCTGCTCGATGCTTTTGCGGAAGGCAGGGCGCATGTGCTCTGGTGGGTTGGTGACGATATCAACCTTTCGCCCAAGTTCTATCTCGAGCTCATAGGAGAGTTCGTAAAGCATGCCGAACGTCATGGTGTTGCCGCAGACTAGGCGCAAGTCAATATCGCTATCGGGCGTTTGCTCGCCTCGGGCAAACGAGCCAAATAAATATGCTTCGCTGACGTCGTATTGAGCTAGCACGCGGGTGGCGGCAGTGGATATGTCGGTAGTCGAAATCATGGGTTATTTACCGTTTAACAGTAGAATATCAGAGGGCCAGCGCCGAAACATAGTCCTTGTTTCGGAAACGCATATGGCTGTACGTTAGACATTATATGCATGAAAAAGTAACGCTCCCTTGCCGAAAGCGTTGCCCTTAAAGCTCCTACAGAGCTCTTGTATCGCAGTCAAGTGCGTCGCACCGCATCAGCAGCGATATGCGGCGCTTAGAAGCACTGCCCCCAGCAGGAATAGCGTTAAGGAGGCGGCTATCCAGTAGCCGTCGCCGGTCTTGGGAAGCGCCGATGTTGTTGCCATAGTGGATTTGGGCTTAGTCGTCTTGGTGACTGTGGTCTTGGTGACCGTTGTCTTGAGCGACGTAGCTGCGGGTTTCACCGCAAGATCCGTCGCCGGCCCCGCACCGGGTTGCCCCGCAGCGGGGCCGGCGTCACCAGTAGTCTCGCCTGTGCCATTACCTGGCACATCGCGCGCGTCGGTCTCCCCCGCCGGGGCGGTGGCGCCTTCAGGCTCAATGACCACGTTCGATGCCACGGCCCCTTCAGCATCCACCACGCTGGCAGCACCAAAGGCCCCGCCTGCAGGCGTCACAAAGTGCGCGGCCACGAGCGACCCGCGATCGCAGGCAACGCCGGCATCCGTACCGGTTGCATCCAGCCAGGACGCATCCACGACAAGCGTCTCGCTCGCAACGTCAGCACCAAACCCCTCGTCGAGCAAGCGCACGCCATAAAAGCGCAAGCCCGCATCGGATCCCGCGCCCGCGGCAACTACGCGCCCGCCGCCACGTACAGTCAAGCTACCTGCGGCAATGCCGGCAACGGTCTGGTCAACAACGCCTGCCCCGTCGGCCCTCGCATCCACCGTGCAGCCGTCGACCATCAGCGCCTGGGCCACATGGATCCCGCATTGTGAACCCGTCGCCGTGAGCGAGCCGGAACCGCGAAGCGTAAGGTCCCCCCCACACCTCCATGCCGCTCATGGAAATGTCCGCATCGGGCGCATGCGTCTCGACAACGGAGTTTTGCCCCACAAGCGTCACCACCAGGTCGCCGTCAGCGCCGATGGCCTCGCCCTGTCTCTTATACACATCTCCGAGCCCACGAGACCGGAGCCTATCTCGT
>URTB01000097.1 GCA_900550595.1 uncultured Collinsella sp. | reverse complement strand
GGCTGCAATCTTGAGGACCTGCCGTTTGAGGTGTTCCAGGAGGCAAGCCCGCTCTTTGAGCGTGATATTACCGAGGCGCTCGACATCCCGTCGATTGTCGCCGCCCGCACGACCGAGGGCGGTACCGCCCCTGCCGCCGTTGCCGTGCAGCTGCAGCGTGCCGAGGCGCAGCTCGTGGCCGACGAGGGCGTGTTTGGATCGCTGACTAAGGTCGTCGAGATGGGCCACGGGGCAAAGTAAGGGTTTGGCTGAAGCGGCTTTGGCCATTTATTGATAAATCGTTTTTGCTTTTACGGGCGTCTGCTGTTGCGGGCGTCCGTATTTTGTTGCTATGGGGGAGGGGCTTGTCGAGAAGTTCTGTAGGACCTTTGGGCAGGTTGTGAAGGGGGTGCGTTCACGGGCGACAACCGACCGTCCGCTCGGTTCGATGCGGTTGATGGGCGGTCGGATGGTACTCTAATCGGGCTTCGAAACAGAAGTGACACATATGGAGCGTTTTAATAAATTGCAGCGTTTCAATAAACAGCTTTTTGTTTAACTGCAGCTAAAACTCTGTTACGATGCAGTCCAGGCGGGTGCCGGAATGGGACTTGGGCACGCGCGAACCTACTTGAAAGGCTACCTTATGGCTATCGAGAAGACTTTCATCATGATTAAGCCCGACGCCGTGCGCGACCGCAAGATCGGCGAGATCGTTGCTCGCATTGAGCGCAGCGGCCTTGTCATCGAGCGCATGGAGATGACCACGCTCGAGCGCGCTACCGTCGAGGAGCACTACGCCCATCTGGCCGACAAGCCCTTCTTTGGCAGTCTCTGCGACTTTATGACGAGCGGTCCGGTCGTCAAGATGGTCGTTTCCGGTCTCTCCGCTGTCTCCAAGATGCGCACCCTTATGGGCGCTACTAACCCGCTTGATGCTGCCCCCGGCACCATTCGCGGCGACTTTGCTGTCGATGTCAACGCCAACGTGATCCACGGCTCCGACTGCCTGGAGAACGCCGAGATCGAGATCAAGCGCTTCTTTGGCTAAACCAGCTTTGACTCCTTAAAGCTGTTAGCGTGTGGCTTTGGCGCCGCGGAACTCCATCCGCGGCGCCCTTTTTATTCCAAAATCTATGAAGGGGCCCGCTCGGACATGAGTTCCGAGCGGGCCCCCTGCTGTTAGCTTGTGGCACTGAGTAGTTTAGGCCTCGTCGACGACCTTGAGGCCGCGCGTGTGGTCGATCTCGTTGAGGAGGTTAACGCGACGCTCATGACGACCGCCCTCAAACTCGGCGTCGAGCCACTCGTCGACAATCATCTTGGCGAGCTCGGAGCCCACGACGCGGGCGCCAAAGGCGAGCACGTTGGTATTGTTGTGCATGCGGGAGAGCTTGGCGCTGAAGGGCTCGGAGCACACGACGGCGCGAACACCTTCGACCTTGTTGGCGGCCAGGCTGATGCCGACGCCGGTACCGCAGATCAGGATACCCAGGTCGACGTCACCGTTGGCAACGGCCTTACCCACCTTGTAGCCGGCGATGGGGTAATCAAAGCTCTCGGAGGTGTCGGTTCCAAAGTTCACGACCTCGCAGCCGCGCTCCTTCAGGTGCTCGGAAATGATGTTCTTGAGCTCGACGGCGGCATGGTCGTTGCCGATACCAATCTTCATGAGTGGTTCCTCTCTGGTCCGTGCGGCGGAATTGCTAAAGGTTTTACCGCGTTCGACTGCATGATAGCGCGACTTTTGTGTAAACGCTCGGGCGTTTTTTGGTCAAACGCTTTAGCATGCAACAAGACCGGCTTTTCATGAATGGATGCCGTCAGATTGCGCTTAAGCGCCGTCCGTCGGAACCATGGTTGCGGTTTCTGATGCATTGTTATCAAATAAAAGAGTTAACTATTATCGAGAGCCCAGTTCGTTATGTAAGCAGGAGATACCTATGTCTACCGATTCCATCCGCGATGCCGCTTTTTGCGATGTCTTGAACCGCGAGCTTGTCTGTGCGCTCGGCTGCACCGAGCCTATTGCCGTTGCCTATGCAGCGGCGCTGGCGAGCCAGACACTCGGTTGCGAACCCGATCATATGGATGTTGCCTGCTCGGGCAATATCATCAAGAACGTTAAGAGCGTGACCGTGCCCAACTCGGGCGGCATGCACGGTATTGAAGCGGCGGCCGTGCTTGGTGCCGTGGGCGGCGACGCCAAGAGTGCGCTCGAGGTGCTCGAGAGCGTCGATGACGCGGATCGCGCCCGCGTGGCCGAGCTGCTTGCTGATGCCGGTTACTGCGATGTGTCGCTTGTCGAGGGTGTGCCCAACCTCTACATCAAGGTGACTGCCACAGCCGGGGGCCATACCGCAGTCGTCGAGATTACCGACCACCACACCAATGTCACGTGCCATACGCTCGACGGTATTCCGGTATGCGGCAAGTCGGCGGGGGAGTGTGCCGCCTGCGCCGAGCGCGTTGTGGCCGAGCGTGCGGCAGATAGCGCTGACACGCCCATGTCGATTGAGTCCATCATCGACTTTATCGAGGACGGCGACATCGATGGTGCCCGCGCTGCCGTTGAGCGTCAGATTGAGCTGAACGACGCGATCAGCTGCGAGGGCCTGGCGCACGCTTGGGGTGCCGAGGTTGGCCGCACGCTGCTGGGTGCTCGTGCCGATGACGTCGCCTGCCGTGCCCGCGCCCGTGCGGCCGCCGGGTCCGACGCCCGCATGAACGGCTGTGCGCTGCCGGTCGCCATTGTGTGCGGCTCGGGCAACCAGGGCATTACCTGCGCACTGCCCGTTATGGAGTATGCCGAGTACCTGCGCTGCGACCACGATCGCCTGGTGCGCGCCGTGATGCTGTCCGATCTTATCGCCGTGCATATCAAGAGCTATATTGGTGCGCTCTCGGCGTTTTGCGGTGCTATTTGCGCCGCGTGTGGCGCCGGCGCTGCGATTACCTGGCTGTGCGGTGGCACGCGCGAGCAGATTGGCGCGACGGTTTCGAACACACTCGGTAACGTGGGCGGCATCGTGTGCGATGGCGCCAAGGCAAGCTGTGCCGCCAAGATTTCCGCTGCCGTTGATGCGGCGATTCTGGGTCACGATATGGCCATGCAGGGTCGCGGCTTCCGCGCCGGTGAGGGCCTGATCCAGGATACCGTCGAGCAGACAATCGCCAGCATGGGCTACGTGGGCCGTGTAGGTATGAAAGATACCGATGTCGAGATCCTCAACATCATGATCGGCAAGACTCGAGTCTGTTAGTTACGCGGTTTTACCAAACCGCGTAACCAGTCGACGCTGCAAACGCCCCTAAGCGGCAATCTGCCTTTCAATCGTCGGACATGGCCAGAAGGCCTATGCCCTCCTCTTTCAAGGCACATTGCTCGCTTAGGGGCGTTTTCGCTGACTTATGCTCAACCTGCGGCGCTATTTTGTTTGGTGGGAGGGGTCCTATGACAGTTCGTCGGCTACTTGGTGTTCGTAGAAGGCTTCTACTACGGCGTTGAAATCGCGGGCGAAGTCTTCCATGGTTCCGTGCCAGGTGGCTCGGCCGGGTTTTCCCTGGCCAACATAGGCAGTTTGAATGCCGCAGGCGGGGCTAGGGAAGTCGCGCTTGGGATCGTTGCCCACCATAAGGACCTCGTGTGGGTCGAGTCCCATCACCTGAAGCTGCTCGAGATAGTAGGTGGCATCGGGCTTGCAGCGGGTGGTGTTTCCCATGTGCGTGACGAGCTCAAAGGGGGCGTCGGCCAGGTCGCCCCAACCCATGCGGCACTCGATGGCCCCCTGGGGAAAGCTGGGGTTGGTGAAGAGCGCGCAGCGCAGTCCTGCGTCCTGTACGGCCTGGAGAGCGGCGTGTGCGCCCGGCATGGCGTGGGCGTTGATGACATCGTCGTTCTTGTACGGAAGCACTTCGCGGTCGTAGTAGGTAAACGCCTCGTAGATGAGGGGATCGGAGAGGCAGATGCCGCATCGGCGCTCGACCTCGGTGCGGTAAAATTCAAGATTGGTGCGGTTATCCGTGCCGCTTCGGCGATTGGCGTTGAGGTCGACCAGAATGGTGCCGAGGCGCGCCATCGTGCCGCCGCGGCTGCGGCGACCGATATCCGCGAGCATCGACGAGACATCCTTAAAATAGCGAAGGATGAACGCGTTGAGGTTGATGCTGAGAAGCGTCTCGTCCATATCGAAAACGACTGCTTTGAGCACGCGGGCACCTTTCTCGATAAATCGTTCCAGAATCGTTGCTCCGGATACTTTACCCCAAAGCCGTATGCCTAACTGCCTATCGTCAACTTATGGAGACGGTCGTCCACAAGATTGCGAAAAAGTCTCCATACGAGTAAAAAATCGCAGTTCGCGCTTGAAATCGAACTCATTTCCCCGTAACCTATACGAACGTGATTGCATAAGCGTCACATTAGTATCTGTCGGCTCCCGAGTGTTCCTAAACGTTGTGTGCTTGTCGCACCCTTCTGTAGGTCCTAGCAATCGGGGCCCCGTAGTTCGAAAGGGGTCCACCTTTGAGTGAGATTCAGAACTCGTCCATTTTCTCTCTTGACGATGTCAATGAGGAGGAGATGAACAACCTCATCGACGGTACGATTACCGATTTTGATGAGGGCGATCTCGTTAACGGCACTGTCGTTAAGATCGAGCATGACGAGGTGCTCGTTGACATCGGATTCAAGTCCGAGGGCGTTATCCCGGTCCGCGAGCTGTCCATCCGCAAGGACGCTAACCCTGCAGACATCGTTGCACTCGGTGATCCCATCGAGGCTCTGGTTCTCCAGAAGGAGGACAAGGACGGTCGTCTGGTCCTGTCCAAGAAGCGTGCCGAGTACGAGCGTGCTTGGAACCGCATCGAGGAGAAGTTCAACTCCGGCGAGAACGTCGAGGGCGAGGTTATCGAAGTTGTCAAGGGCGGCCTGATCCTCGACATCGGCCTGCGTGGCTTCCTGCCCGCTTCCCTCGTCGACCTCCGTCGTGTCAAGGACCTCACCTCCTACATGGGCACCCGCATCGAGGCTCGCGTCATCGAGATGGACCGCAACCGCAACAACGTCGTCCTCTCCCGTCGCGTCGTGCTCGAGGAGTCCCGTAAGGCCGAGCGCTCCGAGATCCTGTCCAAGCTCAAGTCTGGCATGCGTCTCCAGGGCACCGTTTCCTCCATCGTCGACTTCGGCGCCTTCGTCGACCTCGGCGGTATCGACGGCCTCATCCACATTTCCGAGCTTTCCTGGAACCACGTCAACCATCCTTCCGAGGTTGTCAAGGTCGGCCAGGAGGTCGAGGTCGAGGTTCTCGACGTCGATCTCAACCGCGAGCGCATCTCCCTGGGTCTCAAGCAGACCACCGAGGATCCGTGGCGCGCACTGGTCAAGAAGTACCCCGTCGGCGCTATCGTCGAGGGCACTGTGACCAAGCTTGTCCCGTTCGGCGCTTTCGTCGACCTGGGCGAGGGCATCGAGGGTCTGGTGCACATCTCCGAGATGGCCAACAAGCACGTCGACCAGCCTTCTCAGGTCACCCACGTGGGCGACAAGGTTCAGGTCAAGGTCATGGAGATCGACCTCGACCGTCGTCGTATCTCCCTGTCCATGAAGTCCGCTGCTGAGACTCTGGGCGTCGAGATCGAGGTTACCCCGCT
>URTB01000096.1 GCA_900550595.1 uncultured Collinsella sp. | reverse complement strand
CGAGCGTGACCATGACCTGGTCGGTACGCCAACCGCAGCGGACGACGGCATAGCGGAGCAAGCCCAGATGCTTGTCCTCGTTAAAGGCGGGAATGTGCAGGCGCTCAGCTTCACGCGCGATGCCGTTAAGAATTTGTCGGGCGCCCGGTGCCTCGACGGGGCATTCGGGTACGGCAACGATCTTGTGCGTGCCGCGCTCAAAGAAACCGCAACGGACAGCGCCCTCCTTACCGGGAGCAAAGGGAGTGGCGGCCTTATGGCGAAAACCGCGCGGCGCAGGATATTTGCCCGGGTCGCCCAGGGTGACACCCATGCCACGAATAGGATCTACAGCAATGCCCTCACGCTCACAAAGCGAAGCAAAAAGCTCCTCCATAGCAGCCTGCTTAGCTGCCAACTGCTTTTTATAAGGACGATTGAGCGCCGTGCATCCGCCACAAGCTCTCATGATGGAACAGGGAGACTTGGGATCCACAGCCTTACGCGCAGGCGAAACCGGATCTTTATGCGGACGCTTGGAGCGAGTCTGAGACGCTTTGTCTCCGCCTCGACGAGAGTCAGAACGCTTGGTCTTAGCCCTGCTCTTGGTCGATTTGCTTTTTGCAGCTTTAGAAGACTTGGATTTCGTAGAAGATTTCTCCTCCTTCGACCCCTCAACCGCCTCCACCAAAGCACGACGAGCCCTACGCTCCGCACGAGATTCTGCCATCAATAACTCCACTTATTCATGAATTAAAGCTGCAAGTATTGTACCGTGCCAAGCCAGCAGACGATATACAAGCGGTTTATTCGTGTCAGTGATAAGCCCAACGACGGTTGCCCGCCGCGTGAGGGGTGTGGGGGTTAAGTTTATCGCGAGTTCCGCACGAACAGGAGGCCACTTAATGTGGCCTCCGCCGTGAGCAGGACTGTAGAGCAGGAAACTTAACCCCCACACCCCTCACGCGGCGGGCAAACTCGCCTTGTGCTCTATCACGCTAAAGTGTATGATTCTGAACGTTACACGACTCACTTTACTTAACTAAAGTGCCATCAAGGGGGAATACCATGAACACCGATATGTCTCGTCGTCAATTTGTTGGTCTAGCCGGCTCGCTCGCCACGGTGCTTGGCCTTGGTCTTGTCGGTTGCGGCGGTGGTGCCGGCAAGGGCTCCGCTGCTGGCTCTGCCGCGGCCAAGGATGTGAAGGGCGCTGCGGAGTCCAAGAAGCTCGTGGTGGGCTTTGATAAGTCCTATCCTCCGTACGGCTTTGTGGGCGACGACGGCGAGTACACTGGTTTTGACCTCGATCTGGCCAAGGCTGTCGCTGATAAGCAGGGCTGGGAGGTCAAATACGAGGCCATCGACTGGGACGCCAAGGATACGCTGCTTAACTCGGGCGCCATCAACTGCATCTGGAACGGCTTTACCATGGAGGGCCGTGAGGATGACTATACGTTCTCCGAGCCGTACATGCTCAACGAGCAGGTGCTGGTGGTAAAGAAGGATGCGGGCATCAAGAGCTGGGACGATCTTGCTGGCAAGACCGTGATCACTCAGACCGATTCCGCTGCGCAGGATGTGCTCGAGGGTGACCAGAAGGATCTGGCGGCGACGTTTGCCACGCTCGACACGATCGGCGAGTACAACACGGCCTTTATGCAGCTCGAGAGCGGCGCGGTCGATGCCGTGGCTTGCGACCTTTCGATTGCCCAGTATCAGCTTGCCGCCAAGCCCGATGCTTATACGCAGCTTGATGAGCCGCTGTCCAGCGAGCACTACGCCGTCGGCTTTAAGAAGGGCGACACCAAGTCGGCCGACGCCGTGACCGAGTCGCTCAAGGCACTCTACGAGGACGGCACGGTCAAGGACCTGTGCGACAAGTATGCAAGCTACGGCCTGTCCTTCGACAACTGGGTTCTCAAATAGCCACAGCACCCAACCTTGCGGCTCCAACCCTCAAAGTACGCTTCGTCGGGCTTGTCGCTCGCAATCTTGGGCACTGTGCCTATTTGAGAATAAGATCAGCCGTTCTATTGCTGCGAAGGAGAAGGTAGGTTGTCTATTCAGGTCATGATGCAGATGCTTGGCCAGGGATTCTTGGTCAGTTTGCAGCTGTTTGTGCTGACGCTGCTCGGGTCGATTCCGCTGGGAATTCCCGTGGCGTTTATGCGCATGAGCAAAATCGCGCCGCTTCGCTGGATTGCGCGCATCTATATCTCGGTCATGCGTGGCACGCCGCTCATGCTGCAGATGTTTGCCATCTACTTTGCCCCGTACTACGTGTTTGGCATTTCGCTCACGCCCGATTCCAAGTGGACGGCGTGCGTCGTAGCGTTCATCATCAACTACGCCGGTTACTTTGCCGAGATCTATCGCTCGGGCCTGCAGTCCATTCCGCGCGGTCAATACGAGGCAGCCGAGGTACTGGGCTATTCGCGCATGCAGACGTTTCTGTATATCGTGATGCCGCAGGTTGCCAAGCGCATTTTGCCGGCGATGGGCAACGAGATCATCACGCTGGTCAAGGATACGTCGCTGGCGTTTGCCATCGGCGTGGGGGAGATGTTCTCGACGGCCAAGGCGCTGGTCGCCTCGCAAGTGAGCATGGTGCCGTTTGCGATTGCGGCGTTGATCTACTGGGTCTTTAACTTTGTGGTCGAGATGCTGCTGGGCGCCGCCGAGAAAAAATTGGATTACTACCATGATTAATTCGGTAATGAATATAGCGAACGCGCGCAAGGCGTTTGGCGGCAATGAGGTGCTCAGGGTTATCTCGCTCGAGGTCAAGCGTGGCGAGGTCGTGGCGATTATCGGGCCTTCGGGTGGCGGCAAGTCCACGCTGCTGCGGTGTGCCACGCTGCTCGAGACACTCGACGGTGGCTCGCTCTCGTTTGGTGACCTTGCCGTTGCGACGGATGCGGGTTCGGGCGCGGTCTATGCGAAGGGCGATGTGCCCAAACAGGCGCGCTCGCGATTCGGCCTGGTGTTCCAAAATTACAACCTGTTCCCGCACTATAACGTGATGAAAAACATCATCGACGCGCCGATTCGCGTGCTTAAGCGCCCGCGCGAGCAGGCGGAAGCTCGTGTGCATGAATTGATTGCTCAGATGGGGCTTGTGGGCAATGAGAACAAGGTGCCGTGTGAGCTTTCGGGCGGCCAGCAGCAGCGCGTGAGTATCGCCCGCGCCTTGGCGCTCGACCCGGAGATCCTGTTCTTTGACGAGCCGACCTCGGCGCTCGATCCCGAGCTAACGGCCGAGGTGCTGCGTGTCATTAAAGACCTTGCCGCGCAGAATATGACGATGGTGATCGTGACCCACGCGATGCAGTTTGCGCGCGATGTTGCCGATCGCGTGGTCTTTATGGACGGAGGCCGCATTGTCGAGGAGGGTCCGGCCGAGCAGGTTATCAATCACCCGCGTGAGCAACGTACCCGTGAGTTCTTGAGTCGTATCGAGGGGTAGGCTCAGGTATTTACTCAACTATTAATTGAGGCGAAGCCGCCGCAGGTCTTACGGTCTGTGGCGGCTTTTTGTTTGCATCGACGGGGTTCAATAATCGCCTCACACGCTTGTCTCTTCCTCTCGCCGCCTGTATTCATACGTGCGCCGAAAGGTATGCATGGACAGCCGCCCGTGAGGGTAGGGTGGTGGCATAGGACATTTGGAGGGTGAGTCGGCTCGGCTGCCGACCATGCTGCTCCCGGGATGGCACCGACCGCGAACTCTCCCCGTTGGCGTCGCGCATTGCGCGCGGCCCTGCAAGGAGGTCATCATGGGTGCTCCCAAGACCGGTAACGTAAGGAACGTGGTGCTCGTAGGCCAAGGCGGGGTGGGCAAGACTTCACTCGCCGAGGCCATGCTCCACCTTTCCGGCAAGACCGCCCGCCTGGGCGGCCACGACGGCACCAAGCCCACGCTCGACTATGACCCCGAAGAGGTCAAGCGTGCATTTTCCATCTCGACGACCATCGCGCCGATCGACTGGAAGGGCGCGCGCATCAATGTGCTCGATGCCCCGTGCTACCCCGATTTTATCGGCGACGCCTTTGCCGCGATGAGCGTCTGCGAGACGGCTCTGTTTGTGGTCGACGCCGAGGCCGGCCCGCAGCCTACGACGGTTAAGCTCTGGTATGCCGCCGAGGACCTGCGCCTGGCGCGTGCGGTGTTCGTAAACCGCCTGTCGCGCTCCGAGGCCAGCTTTGCGACCACGATGGATCTGCTGCAAGAGCGCTTTGGCACGCGCCTGGGCGCCGTGACCCTTCCCTGGGGCGAGGGCGAGGACTTTGACGGCATCATCGACCTGGTGCGCATGAAGGCGCGCCATTGCAACGGCACCGAAGCCGTTGAGTCGGAGATTCCCGAGGAGTATCGTGCCCAGGCCGAGGAAGCCCATGACCATCTGTGCGAGCTGGTGGCCGAGGCTGACGACGAACTGATGATGAAGTACTTGGAAGGCGAGGAGACGCTGACGCAGGAGGAGCTTGAAGGCCTGCTGTCGAAGGCGATTGCCGAGCGCATCTTTGTGCCGGTCTTTGCGGGCGATTGCATTAAGGAGCAGGGCGTCAACTCGCTGATGGACGACATTGCGACATACTTCCCGGCGCCGACGGACTACGGCGAGATGCCGCTCATCGACGGCGATTCGCTCAAGATTTCGAGCGACGATGATCGTCCGGTGGCGTTTGTGTTTAAGACGTTGGCCGATCCGCAGCAGGGTCGCATCAGCTTTATCAAGGTGCTGACGGGTACGCTTGAGCCGGGTCTTGAGCTGATCAACGCGCGTACCCGCAAGAGCGATCGTCTGGCCCACCTGTATGTGATGTGCGGCCGTGACATGACCGAGGTCGGTCACGCCTATGCCGGTGACATCATCGTGGCGCCCAAGCTGGCTGCCGAGACGGGTGACACACTCTCCATTACCGGTAAGGTCGAGGCGGCGGCGTTTAAGTTCCCCAACTCGCAGTACCGCATTGCCATCGAGGCCGAGAACCGTGGCGACGAAGAGAAGCTCTATACGTTTATCGAGAAGGCGTGCAAGGCTGATCCGACCATGAGCATCGATCGTGACGAGGAGACTGGCCAGACCATCATTTCGGCGGTGGGTGAGGCGCAGGTTTCGGTGCTGCTCAACCGTTTGGAGGATCGCACCAAAGTCGTGGCCAAGCGCGTGCCGATCCGCATTCCGTATCGCGAGACCATTCGCCGTACGGCAAGTGCCCAGGGCCGCCATAAGAAGCAGACCGGCGGCGCCGGTCAGTACGGCGACTGCTGGCTGCGCGTGGAGCCGCTCATTGGGCCCGACGGCACGAGCGACGGCTATGAGTTTGTGGACGAGGTCGTGGGCGGCCGCATTCCGCGCTCGCTGATCCCCGCCGTGGACAAGGGCGTCCAGGAGACCATGAAGGACGGCATCATTGCCGGCTATCCGCTCACGGGCATTCGCGTTGCTGTGTACGACGGCTCGTATCACAGCGTCGACTCCAACGAGATGGCGTTCCGCGCGGCGGCTCGCATCGGCCTGCGCAAGGCATGCGCCGATGCCGACCCGGTGGTGCTGGAGCCCATCGAGGAAATCACGGTGACTATCCCCGAGAGCTACGCCGGCGCCGTGATGGGCGACATCTCGGCATCGCGCGGTCGCGTGACGGGCATGGAGACCGATGAGCGCGGCGATACCGTGGTTATTGCCCAGGCGCCGCTGGCCGAGCTGACGGATTACTCGACGCGCCTGCGCTCTATCACGCGCGGCACGGGTGACTTTACCATGAAGCCCGCAGGCTATGAGCAGGTGCCTTATGACGTTCAGGCCA
>URTB01000095.1 GCA_900550595.1 uncultured Collinsella sp. | reverse complement strand
CTATTGTACTGCATGGCGTGGTTCTTGGTTTATCGTGTCGAACGCTTGTGTTGTGCCATTGCCTGCGGCAACGGTGTGCTACACTCTTGCACTGCTGAGTGGGCCAGACGGTCGCGCGATGTGCTGCTTGCAGCACGCGTGAGGAAAGTCCGGGCTCCAGAGGGCGGGATGCCGGCTAACGGCCGGGCGGAGTGATCCGACGGAAAGCGCCGCAGAAAAGAAGACTCCCACCTGCGCCGCAAGGCGTAAAGGGAAAAGCTGAAACGGTGGTGTAAGAGACCACCAGCGTCGTGGTAACACGGCGGCTTGGCAAGCCCCATCCGGAGCAAGCGCGAATAGGAACGCTATGGGCCGGCCCGGTCCGCGTTCGGGTAGCGTGCGTGGAGCTGCACGGTAACGTGCATACAAGATAAATGACCGTTCACGACAGAACCCGGCTTATAGGCCCACTTGGCATTTTTGTTACCCTGACAATCGGTACGGCCTTTGCCGTATTATTGAGGCTGTTTGTTGCTGCGCTTTATTTTGTTGAGGGGCTTTGTTGGACAGCTATTTCACTCTGCAATCGAATATTGAGGCTTCGGGCGAGTTTGTGGACCGCAAGAGCCGGTTTATTGCCCAGCTGGTCCATATTGAGTCCGAGGATGAGGCGAATGCCTTTATCGAGACAGTTCGCAAACGTCATTACGACGCTCGACACAATGTTCCCGCGTGGATTTTGGTCGATGGACGTGAGCGTCAGAGCGATGACGGTGAGCCGAGCCGCACGAGCGGGATGCCGACGCTCGAGGTGTTGCGCGGCGCAGGGCTCAAAAATGTTTGCTGCGTGGTGACGCGCTATTTTGGCGGCACGCTGTTGGGGCCTGGTGGCTTGGTGCGCGCCTATACCGCGGCGACGCAGGCGGCGGTGGCCGCGGCTCAGGAGGCCGGGCGGGTCGTTGAGATGACGAGTGTCGTGCCGGTAGACGTGCATGTGGCCTATCCGCAGTATGAGCAGGTGCTTCGTTTGGCGCAGGATTTGGGTGCCAAGGTTTCGGATACCGATTACGCGGATGCCGTGACACTTCACTTGGTGTTTAAGGCGGGGGAGCAGGAGCCGTTTTGCGCTAAGATGCGCGAGCTTATGGCGGGGCGCGAGGAGATTGAGGTCGGCGCTCCCGAATTTGCGGAGTTCTAACGACGACGGCCGGCGTGCTTTTGGAAGTATCCCAAGCGTGCCGGCCGTCGTTTTATATTGCCGCCGTTTACTCGGCGAGCTGCTTTAGCACATCGCAGGCGATCTCTACGGCATCGTCGATGCAGCCGGGGCAGCTGCGGAGCGGACCCTTGTCCGATCCGATGCCCTTGAGCGTGCCGCAGACAGTCGTCGTGTTCTTCTTGCCAAAACGCTTGGCGATTTCGCGCGACAGCTTGTAAGTCTGGCCCTTGGTCTTGGGGTTTTCCATGCCATCGCTCATTACAAAGCCCATGATGGCCACGGCGCCCGAGATGGCGCCGCAGGTTTCGGTCATGCCGCCCATGCCGGCGCCAAAGCCCTCGGTGAGGGTAAAGGCGGTCTGGGGATCGAGTCCGACGGCGGGCGCGAGCGTGCAGGCGACGGCCTGGGCGCAGTTAAAGCCGCGGGCGTGGTATTCGGCGGCCTGAGTCTGGCAGGCCGCGGTGTCGAGCTGGGCGATATCGATTTGCTTCATCGTTGTCTCCTTGGTTACGGTTTACTCGCCTATGGTACCCGTGACGGTGCATGTAATCATCGAGAGCTTCATGTATGCCTCATTTTTCTCTATCGAGCAAATGCCCAAGGCTTGAGATAAATACCCTGATCGATTTGTCCAATAACCTACCTTGGGGATGGGTTGAGAGGGCTGCGGGGTAGCGGTATCGTGAACCGAATAAAACGTAACCCAGGCAAGGGAGCAAGATATGAGCGAGCAGACTATCGGTACCACATGTGTTCAGGGCGGCTATCACCCGGGAGATGCCGAGCCGCGCCAGGTGCCCATCTACCAGTCCACCACGTGGAAGTACGACACGTCCGAGCACATGGGCAAGCTGTTTGACCTAGAGGAGTCGGGCTACTTCTACAGCCGTCTGCAGAACCCCACGTGTGATCTGGTTGCCGCCAAGATCTGCGAGATGGAGGGCGGCACCGCTGCGATGCTCACGAGCTCGGGCATGGCCGCGAACTTCCTTGCGATCTTTAACGTTGCCGGTGCCGGCGATCACGTGGTCGCGAGTTCTGCCATCTATGGCGGCACGTACAATTTGCTCGCCCACACCATGGGTCGTATGGGTCTGACGTGCACGTTCGTTGCCCCCGACTGCACCGATGAGGAGCTGGAGGCAGCCTTCCAGCCCAATACCAAGCTCGTCTTTGGCGAGACGATCGCCAACCCCGCCCTTGCCGTGCTCGATATTGAGCGCTTTGCCAAGGCCGCGCATGGCCACGGCGTGCCGCTGATGGTCGACAACACCTTCCCGACGCCCGTGATGTGCCGTCCCTTTGAGTGGGGCGCCGACATCGTTACGCACTCCACCACCAAGTACATGGATGGACATGCTGCCTACCTGGGCGGCGTGATCGTCGACCACGGCCAGTTTGACTGGATGGCCCATGCAGACAAGTTCCCGGGTCTCACCACGCCCGACGAGAGCTACCACGGCGTGACGTATGCCGAGAAGTTCGGTCGCGAGGGTGCCTTTATTACCAAGGCAACCGCTCAGCTCATGCGCGACCTCGGCCCCATGCAGAACCCGCAGGCGGCGTTCTTCCTGAACAGCTCGCTCGAGAGCCTCCATGTGCGCATGCCGCGTCATTGCGAGAACGGCCTGTCCGTTGCCAAGTTCCTGCAGAACCATCCCAAGGTGCGCTTCGTGAGCTATCCGGGCCTGGAGGGCGACAAGTACTATGACCTGGCTCAGAAGTACATGCCTAACGGTACCTGCGGCGTCGTGAGCTTTGGCTTTAACGGTGGTCGCGCGTCGGCCGAGACCTTTATGAAGAGCCTTAAGCTCGCCCAGATCGCTACGCACGTGGCCGATGCGCGTACTTGCTGCTTGCATCCGGCAAACGCTACCCATCGCCAGATGAACGACGAGGAGCTCATCGCCTGTGGCATCTCCGCCGATATGGTGCGTCTGTCGTGCGGCCTCGAGGACACGGCCGATCTGATTGCCGACCTTGAGCAGGCGCTCGAGCAGTGCTAGGCTAGCTCCGTACAAGGTGCCGATGCTGGCAGAAAGCTTCGGAGACCTTTCGTTCCGATTCCGTAGGCGGGACCCCAATCGCGACTGTTCGCAGGCGATTGGGGCCCCGTTTTTTGCGTTGGGCCACTCGAAAGGATGGATATGGAGAAAACCGCAGAGCAGCTGCGCCGCGAGCATATTGCCCTAGAGGGCGACACCCATGGCAAGAACAAATGGGCGATTCTATTTACCGTGCTCATCATGACGTTTATGGTGTGTCTGGATTCGACCGTCGTGACCGTGGCACTGCCCGTGATGCAAAAGGAGCTGGGCGTGGGCCTCGATCGCATTCAGCTGGTAAGCTCGGTGTACCTGCTTGCGACATGCGTGGCTATGTTGCCGTTTGGCCGTCTGGGCGACGTGCGCGGCAAGGTGAATGTGTTCCAGCTGGGCGTCATCGTCTTTTCGGTTGGGTCGCTGCTGTGCGGCCTTTCGGCCTCGCTCGAGGTCCTTATCCTGGCACGCATTGTTCAGGGCGTCGGTTGCGCGGCGGCCATGGCTAACAATATGGGTATCATCACCGAATCGTTTCCGGCGCGCGAACGAGGTCGTGCCATGGGTATTCTCGCGACCTTTGTGGCCCTCGGCATGATGTGTGGCCCCGTGCTCGGCGGCATGCTGGTGGCAAGCTTTCCCTGGGAGAGCATCTTCCTCATCAACCTGCCCATCGGCGTCATCTCGTTTATCGTGGGGCTCTACACGCTGCCGCATGTTAGGCCAGAGGCCGGCGAGCGCCCTATGTCCCTGATTGAGGCTACTCGTCGCTGCTTCGCAAATTCGGCCTTCACCATCAACCTTGTTTGCATGCTCATCGTGTTTGTTGGTATTGGCGCATCCGAGTTTATCCTGCCGTTCTATTTTCAGGACGCCCACGGCTTTGGTTCCGACATTTCCGGATTGCTCTTTTTGGCGCTGCCGATGGTGAATGCCTTTATCGGCCCGCTTTCGGGTACGGTTTCGGACCGTGTTGGCTGCGAGGGTCCCACGGCGGTCGGCCTGGGCGTGTACGTATGCGGTCTCTTTGCAGTAAGCACGCTCGATGAGCACTCTTCTATCCCTGTGATCGTGTGCTGTGCCGCGTTTATGTCGTGCGGAACGTCGATTTTCCAGAGCCCCAATAACTCGCTGTATATGGGTTCGGCTCCGCGCGAAGCGCTCGGCTTTGCTGGCAGCCTGGGTAGCCTGGCGCGCTATGCGGGTATGGCAGTGGGCATTACGGCGGCGTCGCATGTCCTGTACGGGCAGATGAGCGTGGCGATGGGCGAGGCCGTAACCAGTATCGTTGCAGGCCGTCCGGATGTATTCCTATTCGGCTTTCGCTCGGTGTTCTACGTGCTCATGGCTGTGGCCGCTGTGGGCTTTGCGCTCGCCATGGTGCGTTTGGTGAAGATGCGCGCCCGCCATTAGCGTGTTGAGAGGCTGCCTGCCACGAATCGGGCCTATCTACTGGTCTTGCGGCTTTATGGTGCGATGCGGCTTGTGGGGCGGGCGGGGGTCGGTCCGTGGTAGACTATCGAACAACGTTTATTAATCGCGCGGTATCTTGCCGCGAGAAGGGGTTGCGCCATGCAGGAGCTTGAGGATCGTATTCGCCATGACGGCATCGTAAAGGCCGGTAACGTCCTTAAGGTTGATGCCTTCCTCAACCACCAATGCGATGTTGAGCTGTTCGACCACATGGGCGCCGAGTGGGCCCGTCTGTTCGAGGGCGTCGAGATCAACAAGATCCTGACGATCGAGGCTTCGGGCATTGGTATGGCTTGCATTGCAGCCCAGCATTTTGGCGGCGTGCCGGTAGTCTTTGCAAAGAAGGCGCAGTCCATTAACCTCGACGGCGAGCAGTATGCCACGACTATCTACTCCTTTACCAAACAGAAGGAGTACCCGGTCATCGTTGGTAAGCGTTTCCTGTCCGAGGGCGACAAGGTCCTTATCATCGACGACTTCTTGGCCAACGGCTGCGCGCTCGAGGGTCTTATCAAGATCTGCGAGGCTGCGGGTGCCGAGGTGTCCGGTATTGGCATTGCAGTGGAGAAGGGCTTCCAGGGCGGTGGCGATAAGCTCCGCGAGCGCGGCTTCCGCGTTGAGAGCCTGGCCCGTATCGCCGATATGGACTGCGAGACCGGCGAGATTACCTTCGCCTAAGCGCGCAACACAAGCGATTGGTATGCGATGTGACAAAGGGACCGTCCCTTTGTCACATTTTTTGTATGAGGGGAGGTGTTGATATGGATGAGAATAAGATGGGATGGCGCGAGTATGCGCGCTATGCCGAGATGTCGGCCGAGGAGTTGGCGCGCGATTGCGAGGTGCAGGTGTTTCGCGCGACGGGTCCGGGCGGACAAGGCGTCAACACGACGGACTCGGCGGTGCGTATGAAACATGGGCCCACGGGGATTGTCGTGACGGCGCGCGAGAGCCGTAGTCAGTTTCAGAATCGTGCGAGCTGTCTGCGTAAGCTGAGGGCAGAGCTTGAGCGTCGTGGCCGTCCACCGCGTCGACGCGTAAAGACCAAGGTGCCTCAGCGCTCTCGCCAGCGCAGGCTCAATGACAAGCACTTCAACGCCAT
>URTB01000094.1 GCA_900550595.1 uncultured Collinsella sp. | reverse complement strand
GGCTCGCTCGGAAAGCACATTAAGTGCTTTCCGGCTCGTGCGGAATCTACGAAAAACTTACCCGCCTCGCCCGGCCAGGTCCTAGGGTGACTTGCTTGCCGCCTGGATGGCGTCTTGGCATCTAGATACTTGGCTGATTTTTTGGAATGAAGGGGGCTCCTTGTTGGCAAGGAGCCCCCTTCTGGTTTTGGTTACTTTGGAGTTGTGGGTGTACCCTTACTTGGCGTCGGCCCAGGTTATACCGGTGCTGGCTTCGGCGATCAACGGTACGCGGAGGTCTACTACGTGCTCCATGACGTCTTGAACCATGGCGGTCAGGCGTTCGACTTCTTCGACCGGGCACTCAAAGTCCAGTTCGTCGTGTACCTGCAGGATCATGTGGGCGGCAAAGCCCTCTTCTTCCAGACGGCGGCTTACGCGGGCCATCGCGATCTTGATGATGTCGGCGGCGGTGCCCTGCATGGGGTGGTTCATGGCCGTGCGCTCGCCAAAGCCGCGGAGTTGCGGATTTTTGGCCTTGAGCTCCGGAATGTGGCGACGGCGGCCGTACATGGTCTCGGCGTAACCTGTCTGCTTGGCACGCGCCACCACGTTGTCGAGGAACGTGCGCACGCCCGGGTAGGCCTCGTAGTAGCGGTCGATCATGTCGCGCGCCTCGGCCATCGAGATATGCAGCGACTGCGACAGGCCGTAGGCCTGCTGACCATACACAATGCCAAAGTTCACGGCCTTGGCGCGACTGCGCAAGTCGGGCGTTACCTCGGACACCGGCACGCCAAACACGCGTGCCGCCGTCTCGGCATGGAAGTCCTCGCCCTCGTTAAAGGCGCGTACCAGGTGCTCGTCACCTGAGAGATGTGCCAGCAGACGCAGCTCGATCTGCGAGTAGTCCACCGCCAAAAAGACGCTTCCCTCGCCTGCCGAAAACGCCGTCTTGACGGTACGGCCCAGCTCAGAGCGCGTCGGGATGTTCTGCAGGTTCGGGTCGCTCGAGGACAGACGACCCGTTGCCGTGATGGTCTGGTTGTACGTGGTGTGCACGCGACCGTCACCGCGGCGCAGCGGGCCCAGCGTGTCCAGATAGGTGGACTTGATTTTGGACTTCTCACGCCAATCCAAGATCAGGCGCACGATTTCGTGGTCACGGGCAAGATCGCTCAGCACCTTGGCGTTGGTCGAATAGTAGCCGCGCTTGGTCTTTTTGAGGCCCTTGGTCGGAAGCCCCATAACGTCAAACAGCACGTGCGAGAGCTGCATAGGGCTACCGATGTTAAACGTCTCATCACCCGCCAGGTCGCGAATGCTGCGCTCGACCTCGGTAATCTGGGTCGCCAAGCCCTCGGACAGACTGTGCAGGCGGTCGGGGTCCACGAGCATGCCCGCGCGCTCCATCTTGGCAAGTACCGGAACGAGCGGCATCTCGATGCCATCGAACACGTTGGCGGCGTTCTCGCGTGCCATGCGGTCGCGCAGCGGCGCGACCAGTGCCAGCGTCAAGGCCGCCGTGCGAGCGGCGGGCGCAGGAGCGTCCTCGCCGGCACCCTCTGCACCGCGCGCCGCAGGCAGCACCATCTGCAGATAGGTATCGGCCAGATACGCCTCGTCAAACTCGGAGCGGTCGGAATCCAACAGGTAGGCCGCGACCACGGTATCGAAGATGCGCGTGGAATCGACTGCCAGCGGATCCATGAGCTCAAGCTCGGAAGAATCGATGGGCGAAAGCTCATGCAGCAGAGCCTTCGTATCCGGGCTCGCCACGCGGCCCTCCATAAACAGGCGCGCAAGCACGCCGGCAATGACGCCGTGAGCGAAGTTGAAGCCATCGACTACGGCAGTGGTACCGCCGTCGCCCTCCTCAAGCGCAAGCAGCCCCTTGGACGTCGCCAGCCACAGCGTGCGCGTCAGGCCAAAAAGCGCGCCCTCCTCCTTGTCATCGTCCACCACGGCAGCAATCCACTCGCCTGCCTCGATCGCGCGAGAGATTTCGGCGGCAGCGGCAGCGAGCGCCTCGGCATCGCCGGCGGCAGCGCGCGAAACCGCGGGTATCTCGAACGCGCTGGCGGTGGCTGCTGCCCCACCCTCGCCACCGATCAGTGACAAGAAACGGTTCTGCATGGCCGTAATGCCGAGTGCGCCCAGCGCCGCGGACACTTCATCGGCAGAAAACGCCGGGAAGGACGTCGCGCCAAAATCGAGCTCAACGGGCGCATCGGTGCGAATGGTCGCAACCTTGCGGCTCAGCAGCGCATCGTCGATGTGCGCACGCAGGTTCTCGCCCATCTTGCCCTTGACCTCGTCAGCGTGCGCGATGACCTCGTCCAAGCTGCCGTACTGCGCGATGAGCGCGCTTGCCTTTTTGGGGCCGATGCCCGGTACGCCGGGAATGTTGTCCGACGTATCACCCTTCAGACCGTAAAAATCGGGCACGAGCGCCGGCGTGATGCCGTGATACAGGTCGTCCACGCTCTCGGGCGTCATGATCGCCACGTCGGACAGGCCCTTGCGAGTCGAGACCACGTTGACGTGCTCGGTCACGAGTTGATACATGTCGCGGTCGCCGGTCACCAGCAGCATGTCGCAGCCGGCCTCCTCACCCAGGCGCGCCATGGTTCCCAGGATATCGTCGCCTTCCCAGCCCTCGGACTGCAGAATCGGCACGTTGAGCGCGGTAAGCAGCTCCTTAATCATAGGGAACTGCGCGTGCAGATCGGGGTCCATGGGCGGGCGCTGCGCCTTATACTGCGGCAGCATCTCCATGCGCACGCGCGGCTTGCCCTTATCAAACGCCACGACCACACCGTCGGGGTTAAAGGCATCGATCATCTTGAGAAACATGTTCAGAAAGCCAAAGATCGCGTTGGTGGGACGACCATCCGGCGCGTTCATGGTCGGCGGCACGGCGTGGAAGGCGCGATGCATGAGCGAGTTGCCGTCGATAACGGCAAAAGTGCGGCGCTTGTCAGACATATTGAATACCTCGCTTTGGGCTGGGCACGGATTGCTCACTCCAGTTTACACGCTCCCCGCCCCGCGGCCACAGCACATCAAGCTCCCCCGCCACCGTGAGCCCGCGCGTGATACGATGGCTCACGGTACATCAACCAGCACGATCGATCCGAAAGGAGCCTGCGTCATGGAGCGTCCCTGCGCATGGAAAAAGTACACGCCACAGCAAATCGAGGAGCTCGAGGAGCTTTGCCGCGGCTATAAGCAGTTTTTGAGCGAGAACAAGACCGAGCGCCTGTGCGTCAAGACCGGTATCAAGATGGCCGAGGAGGCGGGCTACGTCGACCTGGAGACCGTGATCGCCGAAGGCCGCGAGCTCAAGGCAGGCGACAAGGTGTACGCCGCCAACCACGGCAAGGATCTTATGCTCGTCAACCTGGGCACCGCCCCGCTCGAGCAGGGCTTTAATATCCTGGGCGCCCACGTGGACTCGCCGCGCCTGGACCTCAAGCAGAATCCCGCCTTCGAGGCCGGCGACATGGCCTACCTCGACACGCACTACTACGGCGGCGTCAAGAGCTACCACTGGGTAGCCTCCCCGCTCGCACTCGTGGGCGTCATCTGCAAAAAGGACGGCACCACCGTCGACATCAACATCGGCGACAAGGCAGACGACCCGGTCTTTACCATCTCCGACCTGCTGATCCACCTCTCGAGCGAGCAGATGTCTAAGCCCGCCAAGGACGCCGTCGACGCCGAGATCCTCGATGTGATCGTGGGCGGTCGCCCCGTCAAGTTCGATGAGGACGACAAGGACGCGCCCAAGGAGCCCGTCAAGCAGATGTTCCTGGACATCCTCAAGGAGCAGTACGACGTCGAGGAGGAGGACTTCCTCTCCGCCGAGATCGAGGTCGTGCCCGCCGGCCCCGCCCGCGACATGGGCCTCGACCGCTCCATGATTTTGGGCTATGGCCACGACGACCGCGTCTGCGCCTACCCCTCCATGCTCGCCCAGATCAATGTGGCCAATGTCGAGCGCACGAGCATCACGCTCATCGTCGATAAGGAGGAGATCGGCTCCGTAGGTGCCACCGGCATGACGAGCCGTTTCTTCGAGAACACCGTCGCCGAGATCATGACGCTCGCCGGCGAGGATAGCCCGCTGGCCCTGCGCCGCGCACTCGCCCGCAGCCGCATGCTCTCCTCCGACGTGTCTGCTGGCTTCGACCCGGGCTATGCCGGCAAGTTCGAAACCAAGAACGCCGCCTTCATGGGTCGTGGCCTGTGCTTTAACAAGTACACGGGTAGCCGCGGCAAGGGTGGCTCTAACGACGCCGACGCCGAGTACGTGGCCCTCGTCCGCGACATCATGGACGAGGCCGGCGTGGACTTCCAGACCTGCGAGCTCGGTCGCGTCAACGCGGGCGGTGGCGGCACCATCGCCTACATCATGGCCAAGTACGGCATGAACGTCATCGACTCCGGCGTTGCCGTCCTGTCCATGCACGCCCTGTGGGAAGTCGCCAACAAGGCCGACATCTACGAGGCCTACCGCGGCTACAAGGCCTTTATCGAGCGAGCCTAACCAACCCTTCATCAGTTGCGGTGAAATACGGACTAAACTGGCCCATAAACGGCCAAAACTGACTGTATTCCACCGCAACTTCCTTCTTTGGCAGAGGAGCGTCCAGGCTGCAGGTCATCATTTCGCCCGCCAAGCAGATGCGCGCGGCCCAAGATGCTTTTGAAGTCCTGGGCATTCCACCTTTTGCGCACGAGACGGCTCGCCTCCACCGCGCACTGCTAGATATCGAACGAAATGAAGGCGGCGGCCTGCAAGCGCTATGGAACGTGAGTGACAAACTGTTGGGGCCTTGCCTCAACACCCTGCATGAGTTCGGGCCCATCCTGAAAAACGGCGATCTCGACAATCCCGCACTCGCCCGTCACCTCTCCCCTGCCGTCATGTCCTATCACGGCATTCAATACCAGAGCATGGCGCCCGAGGTGATGGATGCCGCACAACTCGACTGGCTGCAAAACCATCTCTGGATCCTCTCCGGATTGTACGGATGCGTGCGGCCTTTCCATGGCGTTGAGCCCTATCGGCTCGAAATGGGAGCCAAGCTCGCCGTCGACAACGCCCGTGACCTCTATGCGTTTTGGGGCGACAAACTTGCATGCGCCATTGCGCCGACCGGCTCCAACACCACGGTCGTCAACCTTGCCAGCGTGGAGTACGCCAAGGCCGTTCTACCCCATCTCGCAGGCGACGCCACAACCATCACTTGTCTCTTTGGCGAAGGTGTCCGCAACGGCAAGCCCATCCAGCGATCGACCGCCAGCAAAAAGGCACGCGGCTCCATGGTGCGCTGGATGGCAGAAAACAAGCTCGAGGATGTAAGCGGGCTCACCGCGTTCGACGTTGGTTATCGTCACCTTCCCGAGCTTTCAAATAAAAACACTTTGGTCTTCCTGAACGAACAGACCTTGTAGAACCACCGCTACTTTTGAATGTGCTGCCTAGGCACGGCGTCTATTCCGCCAAGCCGTCGGCTTTGGCAATTTCATTTGTCGAACCGTCCTGATAGGCAATCTTGACGTGCTCGACCTCGGACACCGCAACACCCGTCGGAGGCTCCAGACGCCATTCCGTCAAGGCGATATCCATGGTCGTGGGCACATCCCCTTGACCTTTGAGCTCAACCAACAGCGTCTTAAGCGACGCATCGAAGGTCGCGCGCTCGATCTCTTCACCAGGAATGGAACCACCGCTCAGCTGCAGCTGGACAAACTCGTCGCGCGGATACCAATAGTCGCCCGGCGCGGCAACGGTGTTGCCGCCCGTAACCTTCACTGTCATGATCGGCAGGGCATCGTCGGCCTCAAACTCCCATGCAGCGC
>URTB01000093.1 GCA_900550595.1 uncultured Collinsella sp. | reverse complement strand
ATGTCGCAGTCGGTGTTGCGCAGCAGGAACGTCGAAATTGAACCCAGGAGTGCATACTTGATCGAGGACAGGCCACGAGCGCCGCAGAGCACCAGGTCGGGCTTGACCACGTCGAGCATCTCGTCTTTGAGCGTCTCGCGAATGCGGCCGGCGCGAATCATGACCTCGACCTCGGGAATGTCGGGATTGGCCTTGGCCTCTTCGAGCTGCTTGGCGATGGAGTTCTTAAATGCCTCCTCTAGGCCGTTGACCAGATCGACCGGATAGGAACCGGCGCTCTCGAGTGCCGTGGAATCGATAACGTGGCCGATAATCAGCTTGGCGCCGTTGTTCGCGGCGACCTTGATGGCGCGTGCGAGCACAAAATCCTGCTGCTCAGTACCGTCGAGTGAAACAAATACCTTGGTGTAGCCCTCGTTCATGGTTTCCTCCTTGGTCTATCGCACGGGCGTGGGGCTCGTGCATCGGGCGGGCGCGGATGCGTGGCCGCCGGACACTTTATCTTGTTGCAGTTATACCCAAGGATTTGGGTTTGACCGCTCGCAATTCTGTGAACGGGCGAGTTTTTTGGTAAGGGTAGGCGCAGGCGCGCCGCCAACGGTTGATAATGGGACATCGCCCGCACCGTCCGCAGAACAATATCGGCGGGTGTCTAACGAGGGGGTCCCTTTGGATATCATCGAGCTTCTAAAATCTGCCTTCATGGGCCTGGTCGAGGGCATCACCGAATGGCTGCCTGTTTCGTCGACCGGTCACATGATCTTGGTGGACGAGTTCGTCAAGATGAACGTGAGCGAGACGTTCTGGAATATGTTCCTGGTCGTGATTCAGCTTGGCGCCATTTTGGCTGTCTGCGTCCTGTTCTTCTACGACCTCAACCCGTTTTCTCCCAGCAAGGGCAAGGAGGGTCGTCGCGACACCTGGGTACTGTGGGGCAAGATTGTGCTCGGCTGTATTCCCGCTGCGGCGATCGGTCTGCCGCTTAACGACTGGATGGAGGAGCATTTCTATAATGCTCCCGTCGTGGCGCTGGCGCTCATTGTGTACGGCGTGCTGTTTATTGTGATCGAGAACTGGCGCGCGAACAAGCGCGACCAGGCTGCTCTTGCCGGTTCGTTTGGTTCGCGTGCCGTGGTGGCGGGCGGACGCCCCGCTGGTGCGCATTTTGCCACTCCCGCTGCGGCTGCCGCTTCAGACGATGACGATAACCTGGACTTTGGCTCCATCACTACGCTCGAGGATCTGAGCTGGAAGACCGCGCTGGGTATCGGTTGCTTCCAAGTGCTTTCGCTGATTCCGGGCACATCGCGCTCCGGCTCCACGATCATCGGCGGCCTGCTGCTGGGCTGCACGCGCTCGGTGGCGTCTAAGTTCACGTTCTTCCTGGCCATTCCCGTCATGTTTGGTGCGAGTGCGCTCAAGCTGGTCAAGTACTTTATTAAGGGCGGCACGTTCGGCACCAACGAAATCGCCATCCTGGGCGTGGGCTGCGTCGTCGCCTTTGTGGTGTCGCTCATTGCCATCAAGTGGCTTATGGGCTTCGTGCGGCGTCACGACTTTAAGTGCTTCGGCGTCTACCGCATCATCCTGGGCATCGTGGTTCTCGCGTACTTCTTTGTCCTGGAGCCGATGCTCGGCCTCTAACTTAGTTGACGCTGCGCGACGGCCAGGGCGACAACTTGTCATTCAAAGGGGGTGGCATGACCAAAAGGTCTATGCCGCCCTCTTTTCATGCCAATTTGTTCGCCCTGGCCGCCGCTCGCTACCGTGGCCATGACATCGGCGGTTCCGTGATTGTCAATAGATTGGTGCAAAGCAACCTGACCCCATTGCGCCAAATCCGCTGGGGCGGGTCTGACGGTGGCGCACGGAGTCGTGGTGTGATTTGCGTCGGTGTCCGCGCGGCTCGGTATACTGGTACGGCTCAAACTATGGCGCTGCCCGCAGGCGCGCCGTCCGTCAGATGAGGAGTCGCCCATGACCCAGCCCCTGCCCTGGGAAAAGAACGCCGCGGTACCCGTGCCGCCCGCGCCGGAACCCGTGCCGCTCGATGCATACACCGCCCCTGCAGCGCCGGAGCCCGAGCTCGTCCCGCTCGACATCTACGACGCTCCCGCGCCGGCGCCCAAGCCCGCCAAGCCGCTCGTCGACATTGACAGCCTTAATCCCGCCCAGCGCGAGGCGGTCCTGTCCACCGAGGGTCCGTTGCTGGTGCTCGCCGGCGCCGGCTCGGGCAAGACCCGCGTCTTGACCTTCCGCATCGCACATATGCTCGGCGACCTGGGTGTTAAGCCTTGGCAGGTTCTTGCCATCACGTTTACCAACAAGGCCGCGGCCGAGATGCGCGAGCGTCTGGCGGCGCTCATTCCCAGCGGTACCCGCGGCATGTGGGTGTGCACCTTCCATGCCATGTGCGTGCGCATGCTGCGCGAGGACGCCGACCTGCTGGGCTACACCGGCCAGTTCACCATCTACGATGACGATGACTCAAAGCGCATGGTGCGCGACATTATGCAGGCGCTCGGCATCGAGCAAAAGCAGTTCCCCATCAACATGATCCGCAGCAAGATCAGCTCGGCCAAAAACGCCATGATCGGCCCCGAGGACATGCTCAAGAGCGCCGATAGCCCCAACGATAAAAAGGCCGCACAGGTCTACTTGGAGCTGGAGCGTCGCTTGCGCGCCGCCAATGCGATGGACTTCGACGACCTGCTCGTACGCGCGCTTGAGCTGCTGCGCACCCGCCCCGAGGTGCTCGATAAGTACCAAGAGCGCTTCCGCTACATTAGCGTCGACGAGTATCAGGACACCAACCACGTCCAGTACGAAATCGCCAACCTGCTGGCCGCCAAGTACCAAAACCTCATGGTCGTGGGCGACGATGACCAGTCCATTTACAGCTGGCGTGGCGCCGACATCACCAATATCCTGGACTTTGAGAAGGATTTTAAAAACTGCAAGACCGTCAAGCTGGAGCAGAACTATCGTTCCACGGGTCATATCCTGAACGCCGCCAACGCCGTGGTACGCCACAACTCGCAGCGCAAGGACAAGCGCCTGTTTACGGCCGAGGGCGATGGCGAGAAGATCCAGGCCTTCCAGGCGAGCGACGAGCGCGACGAGGGCCGCTGGATTGCCGGCGAGATCGAGAAGCTGCATGCCAAAGGCACGAGCTACGACGACATCGCCGTGTTCTATCGCACCAACGCCCAGTCGCGTATCCTCGAAGATATGTTCCTGCGCGCGGGCGTGCCCTACAAGATCGTGGGCGGCACGCGATTCTTCGACCGTGCCGAGATCCGTGATGTCATGGCCTACCTTAAGATGATCGTGAACCCGGCCGACGAGATGAGCGTCAAGCGCGTCATCAACACACCGCGCCGTGGCATCGGCTCCACCTCGATCCAAAAAATCGAGCAGCTGGCGCGCGACAACCGTTGCTCGTTCTTCCAGGCTTGCGAGATTGCGTGTGCCGAAACCGGCATGTTTAGCGCCAAGGTCCGCAATGGCCTGTCAAGCTTTGTGTCGCTGGTGCGCGAGGGCCGCCGCATGGACGGCGAGCTCAAGGACGTCGTCGAGATGATTGTCGATAAGACGGGTCTGCTGCAGGCGTTTCGCGCCGAGGGCACCATGGAGTCTGAGAGCCGTGCCGAGAACATCCAGGAATTCCTGGGCGTCGCTGCCGAATTTGAGGAGACGCACGAGGACATCGAGGGTACGCTCGAGAGCTTGGAAGAGCTGCGCGCAGCTGGTGTTGCCGACGTGCCTGCCGGCGCCGAGCCCGTCGTGGTGAGCGCGCCCGCGCCCGAACCGGGGCCATTTGCCCCGGCATCCTCGTTTGAGGCACTCGTCGGCGCGCGCGATGCCGCAGGTTCCAATCCGCTCGATAGCCTAGCCGCCCCGGCGCTCTCGCCGCAGGATGCCCTGGCCGCCGCCATCGCGGGCAACGCGTATGCCGCGCCGACGGGGATGCCGGCGGGTGCCGTGCATGCCGACGAGATTGAGCGCACCTACGGTCCGCTCACCTGTAAGGCGCTACCGGCACTCATGGAGTGGCTGGCCCTGCGCTCCGACTTGGATTCCCTGGCCGGCGAGACGCATGCCATCACCATGATGACCATCCACTCCGCCAAGGGCCTGGAGTTCCCGGCGGTGTTCGTGGCCGGCATGGAGGAGGGCATCTTCCCGCACGTGCACGACTTTGGCGGCAGCGATGACCCGGGTAAGCTCGAGGAGGAGCGTCGCCTGGCCTACGTCGCCATCACGCGTGCCCGTAAGCGCCTGTTCCTGACCTATGCGGCCACGCGTCGCACCTACGGCTCGACCTCTGCCAACCCGCGCTCGCGCTTCCTCAACGAGATTCCGTTTGAGGATATCGAGTTTAGCGGTATCGGTTCTGCCGGTTTTGAAGGCACGGGTTGGGAGAAGCGCGGCGACCGTCACGGCACCTTTGGCTCGGGCATGGGTTCGGATATGTACGGCGGCAAGGTATTTGGTTCGCATACGCGCTCGACTGGCGGTTCCGGTTCGCGCGGCGGATCGAGCTTTGACGATTTCTTTGGTGGCAGCAGCTACGGGACCGAGCGCCATCGTGGGGTCTCGCCCGACGCTGGCCGTGTTGCCTCGACCTTTGGCTCGGGCGCACCGCGAGCCAAAAAGCCCTCGTCCAAGGTGTCCCCGACGGTGGAGCGCAAGGTTGATCGCGCCAGCGCATCGCAGGACTTTGCCGCAGGCGATACCGTGAGCCACAAGACCTTTGGCACGGGTACCGTGATCTCGGTCGCCGGAGACATGATCGAGGTTCAATTCGAAAAGACCGGTCAGACCAAAAAGCTGATGAAGGGCTTCGCGCCGATCGTCAAGCTGTCGTGATCCTGGCGGACCTGGGCGGGCGTATAGGGCAACATCGCCTGCTCGGGCAGTCCTGCGCAAGACGGAGAGCACATTAAGTGCTCTCCTTTGCGTGCGGAACTCGCGATCGATGTTGCCCTATACGCCCGCCCAGGTCCTTGGGTAACGGTGCTTGCGAACGTCGCTCTGCTCGTTCGCTTTTTGATCTGGAGAGCCGGGTGGGCTGATAAATAGATATGGCAAGGGGCTCTCCCGCACATGGACGGGAGAGCCCCTTGTTGCGTTTGGGTTGTTGGTGCGACCTACAGGTGGCTGATGATCAGTTCCATCTTGCCTTCGAGGTCGATGGAGCTGACGGTGCTCGGGGCCAGCAGGTGGCTTCCCTTGTGGACGGGGTCGCCGCAGACGGTGCCTTCGCCGTCGATGACCGACAGGCACATGAAGGGCCAGCGCTGGTCGAGGGTCTTGCTGCCGTTGACGCGCACACGATCGACGGTGTAGCAGGGGTTGGACTCGAGCTCGGTCACGCCGTCCACCTCGGGCGCGGTCACCGTGCCGTCGGTCGGAGCCTGAGCATCAAAGTCGATGCAGTCGAGGCTCTGCTCAATGTGCAGCGGGCGCAGGTTGCCGTCAGTGCCGGGACGGTCGTAGTCGTACAGACGATACGTCACGTCGCTCGACTGCTGCGTCTCCAAAATGAGCGTGCCGGTCTTGATGGCGTGCACGGTACCGGAATCAATCTGGAAAAAGTCGCCCTTGTGAATCGGCAACACGTTGAGCATGTCGTCCCAACGTCCTTCCTCGATCATTTGTGCGGCCTCGGTGCGGTCTTTAGCACGCTGGCCGACGATGATCGTGGCGTCGGGCTCGCAGTCCAGCACATACCAACACTCGGTTTTGCCCAGGCTACCGTTCTCGTGCTCGGCAGCGTACTCGTCGTTGGGATGAATCTGGATCGAAAGGTCGTCCTTGGCGTCCAGAATCTTAATGAGCAGCGGGAACTCCTTGCCCTCGCAGTTGCCAAAGAGCTCGCG
>URTB01000092.1 GCA_900550595.1 uncultured Collinsella sp. | reverse complement strand
CAGCCAAATCCTGCGGTTTTGACGTCTGAAAATGTCGATGCTTCGGGGGTCCAAAAACGGTCGTTCACTTCTCGGGAAAAGTATTAGACCTCGAGATATAGACGATGTTTGCGAGCGGCAATTAGAGTGCAAGCCTTTAGTTCTTCTTTGCGGAGAGCATGAGCCTAATTTCCGGATGGGTGTACTCGTCGAACTCTTCCTCGGGCTCGGTGTCAAAGGTGTAGTACGACTTGATAGATTCGTCCTCCGTCTTGATGCTGATTTCTTCATATAGGGATCCGGCTAAAAATGCCTGTTTAAATTCATCCGACAGGCTGCATGGCGTGAGGAGGCCCGGTGCGGCAACGGAAATGTCCAACCCGTTGAGCGGGGCACAGAGCGTCGCGATGTCCTGCTCGGCGCGGGCGAGGTTGTCTGCAAGGCTTGCCTCGGGGTCGATCTGGCTGGTGTAATCGACGTCCGTGAGCATGCCGTCTGCATCGAAAGAAAGGTAGACATAGGCTGCTTGAGCGCCGAGGTCATTATCGCGCAGATAGCCGATAATGCGATAGCCGTAGTCGTGATACGACTCATATGGGTCGTCTGCCGCAACGCGTTCGCACACGGGCTCCAAGGCATCTTGCGCGATGGCGAGCTGCTCAGCGGCTGCAGCCTTTCTTACCTGTAGCTCGTTATTCCCCTGGACAAACTGCGGGATGTAGACGCCAAGCAGCACAATGGCGGGCGCCACTGCGAGAGCTATGATCTGCTTCTTGACGCTTGGAATCGTCACGTCGTATGCGTTTGCCATGGCCTCGGCATTGCTCGAGGTTTCGGCTAGCACGTCCGCCGCGGTGGCAACTGCCCCTACGGCGCTGGCGACCTCCGCGGCGCCGCCCAGATTGCGCGCGAGATCGTTATCACTGTTCTTGAGCAGGCGGCCGGCAGCTTGCGTGGCGAGCACGCCGGCGACCTCCGCGGAGCGGTCTTTGTTGGTTTGGGCTACCGCAAGCCTGCTCTGCAGCTCCTTCCACTGTTTGCCCCGCATTCCAAAGCGCGGCGCAAGAGCGCAATAGCAAAAGACGACGAGTTCGATTACGGTGAGTGCGATGGCGGTATATATGCCCGCGGGTTGGAATTCCTTTTGGTGGAACGCGATATCGTTGATCATTTGGAGCGGCAGCATGAGCAGACATGCTACGAACGACATGACGAGTGTGGTCGCTGCGATCTTGGGGTATGTGCAGTACCGCTGGATGCGTTTCTTTTCTTGTTCGGTGAGCTGCTGCATGGGGGCCTCGATCCTCATCGTTTTCGGGGGCGATGCGCACGCGCTCTTTAGTATAAATGAGTGGGGCGTCTATTATTCAAACATAGTGTCAACAGCGTGGTGTTGGTGGTCGTCGCGATCATGAACGTCGTTTTTGGAGCACGGAGTCGCTGTCGTGGGGCGAATGACGCGCAAGGGGGTTGCCGTGGGACAGTCTCTCACTGTTTGTGAGCGCCAGCAAATCGAAGGTGAATGGTTTTCAGAGAAGTGAACGACCTATTCTGGACCCCTGAAGCATTCGCGCTTTTGGATGCAAAAACCGTAGGATTTGAGCGACAAAACCGCAGGAAATGCCTCTCCAAAAGTGTCGATGCTTCGGGGATCCGATTTCACTCGTTCACTTCGCGGAAAACCATTCGCCTTCGTTGCGTGAGGCGACGGATGGAAGGGTGATTATCGTCAAGCTGCTACCTCTGCCTTGTGAATCATCTGGAGCACAAGGCATAATGCATGTGACAAAGGGGCGGTCCCTTTGCCGCGTTGATCTGAGAGCAGATGTTGATGATTCTTTCGCTTGCCCCCATGGAGGGGATTACCGGGCATGTGTTCCGTCGCGTGCATGCGGAGTGCTTCGGCGCGCTCGATTGCTATTACACGCCGTTTTTGCCGCCGCCGCGGGTGGGAAACCGCTTTGGCGGCAAGGCGTTTAAGGAGATTGATCCTGCCAATAACCAGGGGCTCAACGTAGTGCCTCAGCTGATGTCCAAGAACGCGGACGAGTTTGTGTGGGCGGCACAGGTGCTCGCCGACATGGGTTATCGCGAGGTCAATCTCAACTTGGGTTGTCCTTCGGGAACGGTTGTTGCCAAGGGCAAAGGATCGGGCTTTCTGCGCAACCTCGACGAGCTCGAGGTGTTCTTGAGCGACGTGTGCGAGCGGTCGCCGTTGCCGGTGTCGGTAAAAACCAGGCTGGGGTTGGAACGCGATGACGAGTATGAGCGTGTGCTCGATCTGTACTGCCGCATGCCGCTGGCAGAGCTGATCGTGCATCCGCGCGTACAAAAGGACCGCTATACGGGCACGCCGCGCAAGGAGTTCTATGGCGAAACGCTGGAGCGTGCGCCGTTTCCGGTGGCATACAACGGCGACATTTTTGATCTTGAGGATATGGACGCGCTGGTGGAGGCCTATCCCGGCACGCGCCATGTGATGTTGGGGCGCGGCCTGCTCGCGAACCCCGCTCTGGCTCGTATGGCCAACGGCGGTCCTGCTGCCACGGCAGCCGAACTGCAGCGTTTCCACGACATGCTATTCGCGGCCTATGCAGAAGAGATTGGTGGCAATGCGGTCTTTCGCATGAAGGAGTGGTGGTTCTACGCCAAATGCGCCTTCGCCGATCACGCTACCGTTCACAAACTCGTACGCAAGACTAAAAAGGTCGACGAATACCGCGCCGCCGTCGAGCGCGTCTTTCGCGAGCAGCCACTTGCACCCATAGCACGCTTCCACGGCTAGCTAGCCATTGGAGACGTTCTTTAACGACTAGTCATTTAAGAACGTCCCCGATGAATATGTTGCACTAGAGCAGGTTCTTCTGTACCCATGCGATGATGTAGCTCGACTCGTAGAGCGGTTTTCCGTCGATAAACAGGCAGGGAACCTGGCGCTTTCCGCCGACGGCGATGAGCGTCTGCTCGGCTTCGGGGTCGGTCGAGATATTGCGCTCGGGAATGGTCACGCCGTTATCGGCCAAAAAGCGCTTGACCTTTATGCAATACGGGCAGCCGGTCATAACGAATAGCGCAAGCTCATGATTAGTAGCCATAGGTCTCCAATCGGTTGCAGTTTTGATTGAAATACCCAAAGCCGCCGCGGTCTATGCGCGGACCAGTGACGACTCGATGGCCTGGACCAGAAACGCCGTGGCTCCGGTGCCGCAGGGCTTGTCGTAGTAGTCAACAAAGCGCTGGTCGGCCAGATAGCCGTGGGCGAGGCCCAGGTATGCTTCGTCTTGGGGCTCGTGTCCCCAGTTAAGGCCAATCCATCGACGGTGCATCGTGACAAGCTTGCGGGCCTCGTTGCTCTCTGGGTCGCCAATGCCCATGGCAATCGAGAGCTGGCCCAGAATAGCGCGTTCAAGTTCCTTCATGTCGTTCCATGTCTCGGGGTCCATGTCCAGCAGCGCTTCGTTTGCCGCGTCGATGGTCTCGTCGCCATAGCGCGCCCGTGCCTCGGCGCCGTAGCGCTCTTCGTTTTCCTGCACGGAGCGCCAGCGCTCCAGTTGCGGCAGGACGGCGCCCATGAGCGAGACGGCTTCGTCGAGCGACATGCCGGTGTTTTGCGCCAGGCGCGGGGCACAGTCCTCGATCATTGCCTCCATCGTGGTGTCGTAGGCGTACTGGCCGTGGTCGTAGCACCACTTGCAGTAATGATCGGTCGCGGCGCCCGTGGCATCGGTGCCGCAGTCGCCGGGCGTGAGTATCATGCCGCAGCTCTGGCAATAGTGCTCGGGCATTTCGAGCAGGTGAGACAGGGGCTCGCCGGTCACGGCGGCAATGAGCTTCATCATGTCGATGCCCGGTGTGACCTCGCCGCGTTCCCAACGGCTGACGGCTTGGCGTGTGACGAAGAGCTTAGCGGCGAGCTGCTCCTGGGTAAGGTGATGGGCGCGACGAACGGCGATGAGCTTTTCTACAAAGGCCATAACGGCTCCTTTCTGCTGGTTGATGGCTTAAGCATACGCGGCGGCAGGCGCCCTTCCAAGCAACCGTTGGTTGCACGACGGGGGACCGCGGCGAAGAATTGCGCGCTGCGCCCCACGCCTCCATGCCGTACAATGACCGGCATGGAACCTATCGCACGCATACATACCGACCTGCCGCAGAAGTTCGGCATTCCGCGCAACAGCTTTTTGGCGCCTCATCTGCAGGGACGCATCGTTTTTGAGCCGGAATTTGCCTCCAATGCAGCGGTTGAGGGTCTGGACTTCTTCTCTCACCTGTGGCTGCTGTGGCGCTTTGAAAACGGAACGCCCGGCGGTACGGCTAAGGACATAGCTACCGATGCCAAGTCGCAGGACAGGTCCGGCACCAATGCCAAGTGGTCGAAAACCGTGCGCCCGCCGCGTCTGGGTGGAGCCGAGCGCGTGGGCGTGTTTGCCACGCGCAGTCCGTTTCGCCCTAATCCCATTGGGCTTACCTGCGTCAAGCTCGATCGCGTCGAGCTCACCGACAATGGCCCCATCATTCATGTGCTGGGGGCCGACCTGCGTGACGGCACACCCATCTACGACATTAAGCCCTACATTCCATTTGCCGACTGTCACCCGGATGCGACCGGCGGCTGGATTGAGGACGCTCCGTGGCAAGAGCTCGACGTCGAGTTCCCGCAGGCGCTGCAGGATATGGTCCCGCCCGCAAAGCTCCCCGGTCTGGTCGAGGTTCTTCGCCAAGATCCGCGCCGCGCGGGCAGCAAGCACGAGCCAAACCGCGTTTACCACTTGGCCTACGCCGGGCTCGACATATCGTTTACGGTCGATGAAACCCAGCTAACCGTAGTCGCCGTCAACGACGCGCGAGACTAACCGGCCATTCGTCCGCACCCGTCAAATTAAGCGCCAAACCCCGCGCCAAAACCGCCCACGCTGGTGGACAATAACGCCTACCGAATCATTCCGCTCTGCACGGGAGTCCAGCATGAAATATGACTTCACTTCAATCATCGACCGCCACGGCATGGACTCCATCGCCGTTGACTCTTGGGGCGAGATCCCCGGTATGGCTCCGAACGCACCCGACGAGGGCTTCGACCGCATTCCCATGTGGGTGGCCGACATGAACTTCGCCACGGTGCCCACGGTTCAGGAGTACATCATCAAGCGCGCTCAGCACCCCATGTTTGGCTACTTCAATCCGCGTCCCGAGTACTTCGACCGCATCATCGAATGGCAGAGCCGTCGCAACGGCGTTGAGGACTTGGCGCCGGAGCATATCGGCTACGAAAACGGCGTGCTGGGCGGTGTCGTGTCGACGCTACGCGCGTATGTCCAGCCAGGTGATGCGGTGCTAGTCCACAGCCCTACCTACATCGGCTTTACCAAGTCCATCGAGGCCGCGGGCTATCGTATTGTCCACAGCCCGCTTAAGCTCGGCGACCAGGGCGTGTGGCGCATGGACTTTGAGGACATGGAGCGCAAGCTCGCCCAAAACTACATCCATGCCGCGGTGTTCTGCTCGCCGCACAATCCCTGCGGCCGCGTATGGGAGCGCGACGAGATCGAGCGCGCCATGGACATCTATCGCCAGCACGATTGCGTGGTGATCTCGGACGAGATTTGGTCCGATATCATCCTGCCGGGACACAAGCACATCCCGACGCAGTCGGTGAGCGAGGATGCTCGCATGCGCACGGTTGCCCTCTACGCGCCCAGCAAGACGTTCAACCTGGCGGGCCTGGTCGGCAGCTACCACATCATCTACAACGAGACGCTGCGCGACCGCGTGTGCGCCGTGTCCAACAAGACCCACTACAACGAGATGAACGTCCTCTCCATGCATGCGCTTATCGGTGCCTACCAGCCGCAGGGCTATGAGTGGGTTGATGAGCTCAACCAGGTGCTTGCCGGCAATATCGAGTACTTCTGCACGTATGCAGAAAAGCACTGGAAGGGCG
>URTB01000091.1 GCA_900550595.1 uncultured Collinsella sp. | reverse complement strand
TGGCCGTGCGGAAGGTCTGAGGACGGATGAGGTTGACGCCGACGCAGAAGATGAGTATAGAGCCCACGAGCGATAGACTGTCGAGGGCGGCGGCGGTCATGATGGGGGAGAGCGCGCCGGCAAACAGCGTAATCGTTCCCTGGAATACGGCAACGGGCAGGGCGGAGAAGATGCAGCCGCGGCCGAGCGAAGCCGTCATGGTGCAGACGATGATGCAGTCCAACGCGCCCTTGAGGGCAAGCGTGGACCAGTCGCCGAGCAAGCCGTCTTGGATTGATCCCACGATAGCCATGGCACCGATGCAGACGGTCAGCGATGTCGAGACAAAGGCATTGGTGAACTCGTTGTCTCCCTCGCTGCCGGTTTTGCGCTTGAGCCATTCGCCCAGGTTTTCGATGCCGGCTTCCAGGTTAACGGCCTCGCCGATGAGCGAGCCGAGGGCAAACGAGACGATGAGCATGGTGGTGCCGGTGGTCTCCAGCGCTTTCCCGTCAATGACGAGCATCTTTTGCATGGTGCCGCCCAGTCCGATAAACAAAACGCACAGCCCCGACGCCTTCATGAGCGTGTCTTGGATGCGGGGTGTGATAAAGCGTCCGCCTATAAGGCCCAGCAGTCCGCCCGCAATCAAAAGTGCGACGTTGATGACCGTTCCCAAACCCGGCATGAACCCTCCCATATTGATGCCAACCTGGCAATCGTAGCAGAACGGGCTGCAGGGTGCGTCATGCCTCATCCTATACGTTATATAAGTGGTATTAATGACGGCATTTGGTGCCCGAGCCTCAGCCTCCCATCACGACATAGGGGCTGTAATCGAAGCACAGCGTCATGAGTCGCTGCGGGGACTCAATGGCCGCGGCGATGATATCGGCATCTCGAGCTCGGTCAAATCCCACGAGCTCAATTTGATACGAGACGTCTTCCATTTTATGGAGTATCCGGTTATTCAGGAGATTCTCACCGTCGAATTCCTCGGTTTTGCCTCCGTCCGAGGTTACGGCATACAGGTGCAGTTTTGCGGTGGTCGCAGGGTCGGCGACCGTGAGGTTGTCGATTTGGTTGGCCGTGCCCTTTGCCCCAAGCAAGGTGAGCAAGGTGGGGGCTACGACCTCGCCCGATGGCAGAAAAACAACTTCGACGGTTTTAGGGAATGCGATAATGGCTGCTTTGCGGACGGGCTTATCGGCAGCGGTGACCTCAATGCTCGCGGCGTCGACGGTTTCCGTGCGGTCGAGCGCGACCATCATGCAACAATTGCCCTCGTCGATGTCTGCCGGCATGGGACACCCCAAGTTTTCGCCAGCTTGCGTGCCGCCCACTGCGGTGGCTGTTTCGCTTGGCTCGCTGAAAGTGGCTGAAGGACCGCTCGATGGCGGTGTTATGCCGCCTGGTGCGCCATTGTCCCCAGGCGCTATTTCACCGCTGCTCTCGCTGGAGTCGCTTGCGATGTCACCTGTCGAGGGGGCGAGTCCGACCGCTCCTACTCCGCTCCATTCCATCTCGAGGAGCGCCGGATCGACAAGGACGTGATGCACATCTTGCGTTTCGGTACTGATATCGACAGGACCGGGATCTGCCCCTCGCGTCAGGCTGAGCGATCCGGTCCGCTGTTTGCCCCGAATCTCCTGGCTTTCTGTGCCGCTCGCGTAGAACATTAGAGCGATCTCGCCATTTGCCGTGGCGTCGGTGCCCGCCTTGGTCATTTTCAGCGATGCGGTGAATGAGATAGCGGGCTGCGTGCCATCGGCGCTCGAGGGGACGCAGCCCAGGCATACACCCCCTCCGTTTTCGAAAAACGTGCTGTCGAAGGCGACTGTTGCCCCGTCCGCCGAGTCATCGGACAGGGTGATGTCGAGGCACAGCTCCACGTCGCAGGAATCGCCATCGGCATCAGTTGCAGCTGCGCGCCATGTGCAGATAACGCATCCCGTTAGGGGGCCGTCCGCTGTGCTCGAGTGCTCGGTATCCACGACTATCGAGCTGTTCGTGCAGCGACGGAGGCACCCCGAGGCCGAAATGCTTGCCTGCGCAAGCGAGAAGCGTTGGCGCGCGATGGTGCTCATCTGGTTTGTGGCGAGACAGTTGACAGCAGGTAAGGGGGCGTCCACGGCGGGTGTCGCTAGAGCGGCAACGGGCATGCCGGTGGCAAGCGCACTACAGAGCGCGGCAACGGGCAAAAGGTTCTTTGATGCCATGGGTTCTCCTTACCTATGCTGGACGGTCTCGATTCGTGTGGCTACCGGCTGCGTTTGATGTGCAGGCCAAGGCCGATGGCGCTAGCGCCTGCCGTGGCGATTCCTGCTGCCAGGAGCTGTCGCGTGTCGCTCGTTTGCGCGAGGGGTTCATGTTGGCCACTGCGTTCGAGTTCCGATAGATCGACAGTTACCTGCGTGGCAGCCTGCGCCTGCTCTTGTTGGGCAAAGGCGGCGATCGGGGCAAACGTTGCAACGCCGATGATGACGGCAAGGACAATTGCCTTAGGCCGTGTGCGCACCGGGCTCGACCGTCCACGTAATGGTTGCGACCTGGTCGCCCGTGCCGGTCACATGGAAGATGTCTCGCGTGACGCGGGCGACAGTGCCGCTCGTCTTAAGCTTAATCTTGTCCGTACCATCGGCGATGCCCTGGTAGCCCATGTCGAAGGATGCATTTTTGGAAAGGTCGAGGCCCGCTTCCTGCGTCGCGGCGTGGGCGTCTTGGAGTGCCTTGTCTGGGCCGACCTTAAAATCGATGGAGTTCTGGGCGGTCCCCGTCTTGGCGTCGGCGACGATGCTCCAGGACTTCTGGGCGGCAATCTTCATGTTGGTAACGTGGATGCCATAGGCCGAAAGATTGTCGATGGTGGTTGTATTCTCGGAAGGGCCCTGGAGCGTGCCGTCTGCCTTAGCGACGAACGGAATGACGGTCGGGGCTTTGAACTTGATGTTGTCGATTTGGGTCCTGATGGTCACGTTGGTGGTTCCAGTGCGTCCCTCCGCCAGGGCGGTGGTCGGCGCGGCGCCCATTGCGAGTGCGAGCGCCAGCCCTGCGCCCACGACGAGCACCCTGGCCCCATTCAAGTTCCTGGTGATGTCCATAATCGTTCCTTTCTATTCGTCACGGACCGTTTCCGTGAGGGTTAGACGAAAGCGGCACGGGTGCGCATTTTCATAACAGGTGGCAGGTCTAGTCTTCTGTCTGCGCAACTCGCACCTTGACGCGCGTGGGATTGCCATGGACGTCGTAGGTCTTGGCGTCGAGCGCTTGAATCTCGATATACGCCTCGCCTTCTTTGATGTCGCCTGCAGGGCAGGTCTCAACGGTCTTGCCGGTCTCGACCACGCCCGATTCATAGATGGTCTCGTCGTTTTGGATCACGCGGAAACGCTGGGGAAACTTGTTATCCTGGACGTTTTGCACGTTGACGCGCAGCTTGCCGCCTTTTTGTAGCTGGGCGACCGGTGCGACCGAGATCGTCATCATGTTGTCGCGGACGATGGCATCGAGCTCGTCCTGGATTTCCTGGCGCGACTTACCCTCCGCCGCTGTGACCGAGGCACCTGTCTCGGCGACGGGCTTTGACTGCCAGGCGTATAGGCCGACGGCGATAAGGGCGCAGGCGATGGCCAGGCAGACAACGCCGAGCCTTTTTCGATGTTTTGACCCTAGGGGGCTCGACTGCTTCCTTACGCTCATGCGGCATCCTTAGTGGTATAGACGCGTGCGAACGTGGACGGATCGGCGCCAAAGAGCATGTGGAGCATGAGGCGTCGCGAGTAGATGAGCTCGTCGAAGTTTGGGTCGAGTTTGATGTCGTGGATGTGGGCGATGTGGTGGGCGAGTGCCGAAAACGATTCGGGATCGCAAATCACGTCGGTGGTGACGTGATAGACAGCCGCATCGGGAAATGCCTCCTCATCGAAGGGCAGAAGATACGGGTCGTCGTCAACTTCGATGGCGATGCCGTACTGGGGCCAGTAATATGCCATGGGAACCTCCCTGTTTTTGGGCCAAACCTTCCATTGGCTTTGGCTGTCGCTGCCGACCGTATCAGCCGTAACTTGACCAATTTCTGACCAAATGCTTGACGGATTTACATCGCCGCAGGTGAGAGACGCTAAAAAATATCTCAAGTTTTTTCGAGCGCCAATTGTGTGCGTGGCTGCGATGGAAAGGAGCGCGTTAAATAGAGCGCCTGCCGAGAAAACGCCGCCGCTCGCCGAATTGCGCAAACGTAAAATTCGCCAATTATGGAGACGGTCTCAGTCACGTCGACGAAACGATGCGGTAACATCTCCCTGCAAACACTGTAGTTAACTAAAGGGGGAGTTCGCGTGTCTGCAGCCATCAAACCCTTCGGCGACGAGTTCGAAGAATATGGTCGCGATGAATCTCGCACATCGGGCGAGGCGTCGAGCATCTCGTTTCCGACAACGGAGGACGAAGTCCGCGCCATTCTGCGAAAGCTCCATGCCGAGCATGTTCCAATAACGGTCCAGGGTGCTCGGACCGGTCTGGCTGCCGGCGCCGTGCCTCACGGCGGGCATATCCTCAACACTTCTCGTATGAATCGCTACCTGGGTCTTCGCCGCGACGAGCGAGGCCGTTTTCTGCTGCGCGTGGAGCCGGGCGTCGTGCTTTCGGAGTTGCGCAAGCAACTGGGTAAGAAGGCATTGCCGACCGCTGACTGGGATCAGGTATCGCTTGAGGCCTATGAGGAGTTCCAGGCAGCTCCTGAGCAGTTCTTCCCCACCGATCCCACCGAGGCATCTGCCTGCCTGGGCGGCATGGCGGCGTGCAATGCCTCCGGTGCCCGCAGTTACGCCTACGGCCCCATGCGCCCGCACGTTACGGGGCTTCACGTGGCACTGGCGGACGGCGACCTGCTTGAGCTTCATCGAGGTCAGGCGCACGCTGACGCACGCCACTTGTCGCTCGTGACAGCGGAAGGCCGCGCGCTCGAGCTGGATCTTCCTGGCTATACCATGCCCAAGACCAAAAACGCGTCGGGTTATTTCGTTTCGGACGATATGGACGCCATCGATCTTTTCATCGGTGCGTGCGGCACACTCGGCGTCATTACCGAGCTCGAGATCGCCCTGCAGGCGGCACCTTCGGTCGTATGGGGCGTGAGCTGCTTTTTCGACAGCGAGGACAAGGCGGTTTCCTTTACCGATTCCGTGCGCCCCGTGCTGTCCCATGCCGCCGCTATTGAGTATTTCGATGCCGGCGCCTTGGATATCCTTCGCCGCCAGCGCGAGCAGTCGACCGCGTTTGTCTCGCTGCCGGCACTCGACGATGAGGCAAAGGTCTGTGTTTACGTGGAACTCGACTGCGACGACGAGGCGCAAGCGACCGAGGAGCTGTACCACCTGGGATGGGTTTTGGAGCTTGCGGGCGGCCGCGACGACGCGACCTGGGTTGCACGCACCGAGGTCGATCGCGAATGCCAGCGGTTCTTCCGCCACGCCGTTCCCGAGAGCGTCAACATGCTCATCGACGAGCGTCGCCGCACCGACCCCACCATTACCAAGCTGGGGTCGGATATGTCGGTGCCCAATGCGCGCCTGGCCGATGTCGTTGCCTTCTATCGCCGCACGTTGGCCGAAAGCGGGCTTGAGTCTGCCGCCTGGGGACATATCGGCAACAACCATCTGCATGTGAATATCCTGCCGCGCGATGCGCAGGGCTACCGTCGTGGTGGTGAGCTGTTTGCCCGGTGGGCTGCGGAGGTAACGGCTATGGGCGGCGCCGTCTCTGCCGAGCACGGCGTCGGCAAGATCAAGGCGGGCTTTTTGGAGACGATGTACGGCCACGAGGCCATGGTCGAATCGGCTCGACTCAAGCTGCAGCTCGATCCTGCCGGGCAGTTGGGTCGTGGCAACCTGTTTTCGGAGAAGCTCTTGGATGAACTCGTCCAGAAAGGGGGCGCGTGAAGATGAGCGATTTCCATATGGTGGTGTGCGT
>URTB01000090.1 GCA_900550595.1 uncultured Collinsella sp. | reverse complement strand
GAATAGTAGCTGCGTTCAGCCAAATTAAAAATGGCGTCCATGCGTATGTACGCGTGGACGCCATTTTTAATGCGTCAGTATCCAGTGGATGCCGCGCGCCATGCGCAGGTCAGTTTGAGCAAAGTGGTTGCCGGGGTTGAGCTCCAGCGTTGTTGGAATGTCATGCTCGATAAACAGCTCTTCCATCGCACGCGTATCGTCGAGTACGTGCCGCATCATGCGGTTGGGCGTCTTGGTTTCCTTTTTACCGAGCGACAGATAGGCAGCGTCGGGCGTAGCTGTCATCGTGCGCTCGCGCGCGTAGTCGATAAAGCCGGGGAACCACAGCGACCCCGATGCACTTGCCGCGCGCTCAAAGACATCTGTTTGCCAAAGTGCCCACAGTGAAAAAAGACCCGCCAACGAGTAGCCGGCAATGCCGCGCCAGGTGGGCGGGCAGGGAAGTGATGATTCGGCCTCTGGGATTATCTGCTTCAACAACTCGTCAAGAAAACCAGCAGCCTGTCCACCAAAGGGCTCGGCATCTCGTATAGTTCCCTCACATTCCCAGGGGCTAAGCTCGCGATTCCAATCGAGCCCTCCAATGGCGACAAGGGTGAATGGCGGGCAGTCGAGCTCTCGGCAGCGCTCGTAGACTTCACTACCGTCGCCCATAACCACGGGGAGGTAGATGACGGGCGCGCCTTCCGCACACTCTGAGTAAACGGTTATCTGCTTATGATGCGCTTCCAAGGCAGGCTTCTCTCGGTGTTGTGATATTGACAGCCTCAATTGTCGCACGCTGGCGCGGGGGCAGACGCTAAAAGAAAGGCGCGGAGCCGCTCGATGCGACTCCGCGCCTTGATGTTCTGCTTTAGCAGACTATGCCGTTACGCCACGAAGAAGTAGACGAGGAAGGCAAGGGCTGCGATCCACATGAGCGGCTTGATCTTGGAGGCCTCGCCCTTAAAGAGCGCGACGATCACGTAGGCGATAAAGCCCAGGCCAATGCCGGCAGAGATGGAGTAGGTGAAGGGCACGCCGGCGACAATCATGAACGCCGGGAAACCCTGCGACACGTCGGACCAGTCGATCTCGGAGGCCTCGCTCATCATGAGGTAGCCGACGTAGACCAGAGCACCGCAGGTGGCGGCGCTGGAAACGATGGTGACGATGGGGGAGAAGAACGCGGCGAGAATGAACAGCACGCCGGTGGTGACGGAGGTGAGGCCCGTGCGGCCACCGTCGGCGGCGCCGGAAGTGGACTCGACGAAGGTGGTGATGGAGGAGACGCCCATGAAACCGCCCACAGCAGCGGCGGCGGAGTCGACGATCAGGATCTCCTTGATATTCTCGACGTTGCCGTCGTCGGTGAGGAACTCGCCCTGCTTGGCCACGGCCATCGCGGTGCCCATGGTGTCGAAGAAGTCACTCATGAGCAGCGAGAACGAGATGACGAGGAGCGTGGGGTCGGTAAGGACCTTGACGATGGCGGGCACGCCGCCGGCGTCGGCGATGGGGCCACCGATGCTCGAGAAGTCGAGCGGGGCGATGATACCGGTCGGAGCATGGGTCACACCTAGGGGGATACCGGCGATGACGGCGACGACGATGCCGATGAGCAGCGAGCCGGGGACGTTGCGGCAGGCGAGGGCGACTGTCACCAGGATGGAGATGATGCCGACGATGAAGGTGGGGGAGGTGATGTCGCCCAGACCGACGAGTGTACCGGCGCCAGCGGTGATAATGCCGGCATCGCACAGGCCAATCATGGCGATGAACAGGCCCAGACCCACCGAGATGGCGTGACGCAGGACAACCGGGATGGCGTCCATGATGGCCTCGCGCAGGCCACAAAGCACGAGCAGCAAGATGACGACGCCCTCAAGGAAGATGACGCTCATGGCCACGTGCCAGTCACCGCCGCAGACGGTGGTGGTGATTCCAGCAATCATCGCGTTGACGCCTAAGCCCGACGCGCAGGCGAGCGGGCGGTTGGCGAAGATGCCCATGCAGATGGTCATGATGCCGGCGCCCAGGCAGGTGGCGCAGGCGAGCGCTCCCGCATCGATGCCGGCGCCCGAGAGCACCGCAGGGTTGACGGCGATGATGTAGGCCATCGCCAGGAATGTTGTCAGTCCAGCGCGGAGTTCGGTCCCGATTGTGGACTTGCGCTCGCTGACGTGAAATAGTTCGTCCATGCATACCCTTTCCTTGTTCGGCCCCGAGTTTAGGCCGATTGACACGAACGCTCCCACTATAGCCCCTTTACGACGCTGTTGTTCCTCGCATGTTGATGTTCGGCGCTTCGTAGCAGACGGACGGTATTTTTCGCATGAAAATGTGTGGGTACCGTATACTTAAGCGGTTACAACGACCCCTATGGAGGAACGTATGATTAAAGAGCTTTGCCACGACGAGGCTATCCTGTCCCAGCGTTGCGAGGTTGCGACCGTCGAGGACGAGTCGGTCGCACAGGACCTGATCGATACCATTAAGTCGCTCGACGATGCCGGCTGCCTTGCCGCCAACCAGATCGGCGTCACCAAGAAGGTCTGCGTCTACCTGGACGACGCCGGCGAGCCCCATGTGCTCTACAACCCCCGTCTGGTGTTTGGCCTGGGCGCCAGCAAGATGGAGGAGAGCTGCCTGACGCACGAGGAGGTCACCAAGTCCACGCGCTATATCAAGTGCAAGGTCGCCTTTGATCAGATCGTCGACGGCAAGATGAAGGAGTGCCGCCGCGACTACGCGGGCTTTGAGGCACAGATGATCCAGCACATGATTGACCACTGTCTAGGAAAGTTGGTCTAAGGGGAACAAAGCACCACACTTCGTCTCTTTTGGTCCGGGCGTGACATTGTTGTCATGTCCGGGCTTTTGTGTTTAGCGCCTTTTTGTTTGGTGACAATAACCTTAGCAGGAACGTAAAGCTAGGAGGCGCTATGTGTACGAGCATTCGATTTACCGATAATTCTGGCCACATGTATCTAGGCCGCAACCTCGACTGGAGCTTTGACTACGGCCAACAGGTTCGCGTGATGCCGCGCGGGTTTCACATTCCGTATTCGTTTATCGACGACGCAACAGCGGCACACGCGGTGATCGGTATGTGCATCGATTACAAGAACTATCCCATGTTCTTCGACTGCGGCAACGATGCGGGCCTCGCCGTGGCGGGTCTCAATTTCCCGGGTTATGCCGAGTATGCCGAGGACCCTGTCGACGGCAAGACCAATATCGCAGCCTATGAGTTTCCCCTGTGGGTGGCAGCGACGTTCTCGACGGTCGACGAGGTCGAGGCTGCGCTGCGCGATACGGTGATTGTCGCCAAATCTGCAGGAGAGGGGCTGGGCGTGTCGCTGCTCCATTGGATTATCGGCGACAGCCAGCGTAGCATCGTGGTCGAGATGATGGCTGACGGCCTGCATGTATACGACGATCCGGTCGACACCCTTGCCAATCAGCCCACCTTCCCGTGGCACATGGAAAACCTGCGCACCTATATCACGGCCACAAGCGATTTTCCGCAGACGGCGACATGGCGTGGCGCCGAGCTCAAGCCCTATGGCGCGGGTGCCGGCATGCGCGGTATTCCGGGTGACTGCTATTCGCCGAGCCGTTTTGTAAAGGCGGCGTACCTCAATGCCAATTACCCGCAAAAGGAGAGCGAGACCGAAAACGTCGTCCGCATGTTCCGTTCACTCGAGGGCGTGGTGATGATTGAGGGGGCGTCCAGGATGGGCGATGGCAAGTTCGAGAAGACTATCTACACCGGATGCTTTAGCGCGCGCACGGGCAATTATTACTACGCGATGTATGGGGATCCGTCGATTCGCTACGTGAGCCTGATGGATGCCGAGGGTGCGAGCCCCGATAGGCTCGTGGTTCCCGAGCCGCGTCGTTCGTAGCTCACCGGTCCGTTGCGACATAAAACGGCTCCGCACCTTTTATGAGATGCGGAGCCGTTGTCGTCAATGGCTGGTGGCGTGTTAGAAGTTGGCGTCGTTGAGCTGGGTGCTCTCGAGTCCGTCGAGTTGCTGTTGCTCGGGCGTATCGGCGACGCTCTCGAGCAGCTCGGTGGGATCGACGTTCATATTCCTACCGGCTTCGTTGCCGTTGACCAAGTCGTCCGAGAAGATATCGACTTCCATTTCCTCGGCCTCTTCGATCTGAACCTCGAGCGGCACCTGGGTGCGCACGAGCTTAACGGCCGGGCGCATGCGGGCAAACAGTGGCACGTACTCGATGATGATGGCCGAGTTTTCGAGACCATACCAACGTGCCGGGCTTCCGCAGGCGCGGCGGACGGCGTACTTGATGGCCATGACGCGATGGTCGTTGCGGTTGATGTCCGTTTCGGGGGCGAGCATCTTGCGCAGCATGCAAAAACGGAAGTCGCCCACGTTGCCGCGCGTCTCGTAGATGGAGTAGGTGTGGTGCTGCGGTGGCAGCTCTCCCGAGGCCATCAGGTCGCCAACGATCTGGCGCAGGTAGGCGTTGATGCGCTGGTTGACCTTAAAACCCAGGTCCAAGCGCACGCGGAACAGGAAGTCTGTGCCAAAGGTCTCGACGGAATACTCGTGCGTATAGGGCTCGTCGGTAACGTGTACGTTGATGAACCAATATGCCTTGGCACGCTTGGGGTGCTTGTCCAAGATGGAGTAGAGCACGTCGCGGTCGAGCGTGAGCGGGTCGGGACTGTTGGTAAGGAACACCAGATTGTCGGCGAGCACGGGGTAGGTCTCGTCGTTGCGCAGGCGGCCGAGCTGGTCAATGTACTTGGAGACGGGCAGCAGGATCGTCTGCGTGCGCTCGATGGCGGTGCCGCGGCGCCACACGTACATAAGGCCAAACAGCAGCGCGGCCAGGAAGATCATGACGTAGCCGCCGTCAAAGAACATGGTGAGGCACGAAGCGAAGAAGCACAGCTCAATGGCACCAAAGAGCAGGGCGAAGACGCAGGCGCCCAGCTTGTGCTTGAGGATGCCGGCGATGTAGCTCGTCAAAAGCGTCGTGGTCATGAGCATGGTCACGGTAATGGCGAGGCCGTAGGCGCTCTCCATGCGCTCGGAGTTTTGGAACAGCAGCACGATGAAGATACAGCCGACCCACATGATGTTGTTGACGAGCGGAATATAGAGTTGGCCCTTGGTGTCGCTGGGGTAGTGGATGCGCAGATGCGGCATGAGATTGAGACGGGTTGCCTCGGATACCAGCGAGAACGAGCCGGTGATGAGCGCCTGCGAGGCGATGATGGCCGCTACGGCCGAAAGCACGATGGCAAAGGGGCGCAGGGGCTCGGGGAGCATCATATAGAACGGGTTGACGATATCCATCGCGAGCATCTGGGGGTTGGAGTTATTGGCGAGCAGCCAAGCTCCTTGACCCAGATAGTTGAGGATAAGGGCCGCCTTAACAAACGGCCAGGATGCATAGATGTTAGCCTTGCCCACGTGGCCCATGTCCGAATAGAGCGCCTCGGCGCCGGTCGTCGACAGGAAGACGAAGCCGAGCACCATGATGCCCGAGTGGTTGATGGGCGAGAACAGGAACATGATGCCGCGGATGGGGTTGAGCGCGCGTAGGATGGACAGGTTGCCGAGCATGTTGAACAGGCCGGCGCCAGCCAAGAACAGGAACCACAGCGTCATGAGCGGCCCGAACAGCTTGCCGATCGACGAGGTGCCGGCGCGCTGCATGGCAAACAGGCCACAGATAATGATGATGGTGATGATGATGACGTTGGTCTGGCCGTCACCCAAAAGCGCATGGCCCCACTCGATAGTGCGCAAGCCCTCGATGGCCGTGGTAACCGTGACGGCGGGGGTGAGGATGCCGTCGGCGAGCAGCGCCGCGCCGCCGATCATGGCGGGAAGGATCAGCCACGGCGCCACTTTGCGCACCAAGCTAAACAGGGCGAAGATGCCGCCCTCGTTGTGGTTATCGGCCTTCATGGCGATAACCACGTACTTGACCGTGGTCACGAGCGTCATGGTCCAGATGAC
>URTB01000089.1 GCA_900550595.1 uncultured Collinsella sp. | reverse complement strand
GCGGGCGGGGGAGATGTCCGACGTGGAGTCGGTTATGATGGCAAAAGACATAATTACACCTTTCGTTGGGGCGCTTGCGCGCCGCCTTCTGAGAGCAAAGTGCGACAAGTATAGTTGAGTCGTTCCACATTACTAGGTTCAATTGTTGAATAGTCAACAGTTTGAAGTGTCGGTGTGGAAATCGTCAACTGGGGAAGAGGAATGCCGATGGAGGCGTTGGAGATAGGCAAACGGCCGGTCGTGCTGTTCGATTTTGACGGCACGGTGGCAGATACGGGCCGGGCGGTGATGACCTCGACGTGCAAGACGCTGGCTGCGCGCGGGTTTTCGGAGGCGCAGATGGGTGATCTGCGCCGCATGATCGGGCCGCCCCTGTGGAAGAGCTTTCACGACTTTTACGGCTTTTCCCGCGAGGAGTCGCTTGTGGTGGCCGACGAGTACCGTGCTTTTTTTGATGAGCTGGGACCGGAGGAGTATCCCGTGTTCGACGGGGTCCCCGAGTTTCTGGATGGGTTGGCTGCCCGGGGCAAGCGTATGGCCGTGGCGACGTCGCGCATGGAGGCAAAGTGCATCGATATGGTACGTGAGCTCGGGCTTTCTCAGTTTGAGGCGGTGGTTGGCATGAACCCGCCGCAGGGGCGCGAGACCAAGGCCGATTCGGTCCGCGATGCCCTGGCGGCCCTGGGTGCGACCGCGGACGAGGCCGTGATGATCGGCGATCGCTTCAACGATGTGGAGGGTGCGCACGCGATGGGCGTGCCGTGCATCGGCATCTATTCGGGCGCGGCGGCGCCGGGGGAGCACGAGGCCGCGGGCGCCGATGCGGTGGTGCACTCGGTGGCCGAGCTTGCTAAACTTTTCGCTATCTAATGACGTAATGTGAGGGGCGGGCACGCTCGCCGCTCATTGCTAAGGAGGTCGTCCATGAATCAGGTGGAGCAGAGCGTTGCCGAGTATGTCGACGAGGTCTGGGAGGATGTCGTCGCCGATATCGAGCAGCTGGTGAGTTATCCGTCCGTGGCAGTTTCTGCTGATGCGGAGCCCGGCGCGCCGTTTGGCCGCCCGGTCCGTGACGCACTCGATTGCGCGCTCGGCATCGCGCAAAAGCTCGGCTACCAGACGAGCGACGACGAGGGCTTTGTGGGCATCGCCGATATTCCGGGCCGCGGCGATAAGCAGCTCGCGACCATCTGCCATGTGGACGTGGTACCCGCTGGCCCCGGTTGGAACACCGACCCGTTTGCGATGGAGCGCCGCGAGGGCTGGCTGCTCGGCCGTGGCGTGATCGACGACAAGGGTCCGGCGGTGTTGTCGCTCTATGCCGGCGCCTACCTGCTCAAGCACGGCATTGTGCCGCGCTATACCTTCCGTGCGCTGCTGGGCTGCGATGAGGAAGTGGGCATGTCCGACGTTCACCATTATCTGGAGAACCACGCAGACCCCGACTTTCTATTTACGCCCGATGCCGAGTTCCCGGTCTGTAATGCCGAGAAGGGCCAGTTTGGGGCGACGTTTGTGAGCCCCAAGATCGATGGCGGGCGCATTGTGTCCTGGAGCGGTGCCGAGGCGAGCAACGCCATTCCGTCGCAGTCTATCTGCGAGCTCGCGATTGCCGCCGATGAGCTGCCGGCGCCCGTTGAGAACGCCGACCGCCTGGAGATCACGAAGCTCGATAACGGCCATGCGCAGATTTTCGCCCACGGCATTGGCGGTCACGCCTCGATGCCCGAGGGAACGATCAATGCCGTCAGCCTCATCGTAGCGTATCTGCGCGAGGCCGAGGACGCGTTTGGTGCGCGCGACGAGCGCCTGCTGACGCCTGCCGAGCACGAGTTTGTCAAGTTTCTGGCCTTTGTGCATGCGGACGCCTATGGTCGCGGCCTGGGTATCGATGCGACGAGCGCGGCGTTTGGCCCGCTCACGTGCAACCCCGGCGTCATCCGCGTGGTGGATGGCTACATTGAGCAGGTCATCGACGTGCGCTTCCCCGATAGCACCAGTGCCGATACCATCTGCGAGCAGCTCGAGCCGCTCGTGGGCCGCTTTGGCGTGACGTATCGCGTGGGTCGCGCAAAGGTGCCGTTCTCGGTGTCTGCCGACGATCCGGCCGTGAAGGCGCTTATCGATACCTATAACGAGTTTACGGGCAAGCATGCCGAGCCCTTTGCCATGGGCGGCGGCACGTATGCGCGCAACTTTGCCCGCGCCGTCTCGTTTGGCCCAGAGGAGACCGGCCTGGAGCTGCCCGCATGGGGCGGCCAGATGCACGGCCCCAACGAGTGCGCCAACGAGGAGCAGCTCAAGCAAGCACTCAAGATTTACATCGTGGCAATCCTTCGTCTAAACGAACTGGAACTTTAAGGTTACGCGGTTTTCCAATCTAAGTTGCGGTGGAATAGTGCCTAGAATGGGCCATTTGATGGCCAAACAGGAATTATTTCACCGCAACTTCGTTTTTATTGGTGTAAAAGGCGGGTCATGCTTGGTGGTGAATTTGTTATTCGTTTGTAAAGCCGAGCCGCGCTTGCGGTAAGGGTCTATCAGATGCCCGTAAGAAACCGCAGTTGGCGCGAGCGCTGCCCGGTCGGGGCCGTATCTTTCCAAACAGCAAAGCGGGCAGGGTGCCCGCGATTCGCATGTATGAAAGGAAGATCATGCTCGATCAGGCTTATTCTCGTCGTCAGTTCCTCGGCCTCGCTGGTGGTCTTGCCAGCATCGTCGGCCTCGGCCTCGTTGGCTGCGGTGGCGCAGGCGCTTCCAACGCTGCCGACAAGGGTAGCGCCGCTGCTGCCGAGTCCGTCTCCGGCGAGGTGACCTACGACGGTGCCTCTTCGTTCCAGGCTCTCGTCGAGGCCGCTGCCGAGAAGTTCATGGATGCCAACCCGGACGTCTCCGTCTCCGGCTCGGGCAACGGTTCGGGCAAGGGCCTGACCGCTGTCGCCGCCGGCACCATCACCATCGGTAACTCCGACGTCTTCGCCGAGACCAAGCTCGAGGCCGACCAGGTCAAGAACCTCGTCGACCACGAGGTCGCCGTTGTGGGCATGGGTCCCGTCGTCTCCAAGAACGTGACGGTCGACGACCTGTCCCTTGAGCAGCTCAAGGGCATCTTCTCCGGCCAGATCACCAACTGGAAGGAGGTCGGCGGCGACGACGCCACCATCGTCGTGCTCAACCGCAAGGCCGGCTCCGGTACCCGCGCCACCTTCGAGGCGGCCGTCTTTGGCGACGAGACCGTCGACTTTAAGGGCGACGCCGAGCTCGACAAGTCCGGCGATGTCCAGACTCAGATGGGCAGCACCGACAACGCCATCTCCTACCTGGACTTCTCGCACTTCGATGACTCCAAGTTCAACGCCATCAAGGTCGAGGGCGTGGAGCCCAAGAGCGCAAACGTCACCGACGACTCCTTTAAGATCTGGGCGACCGAGCACATGTACTGCGCAAAGGACGCCGACGATGCCACCAAGACATTCCTGGACTTTATGCTTTCCGACGACGTCCAGGACAAGCTCGTCGAGGAGCAGGGCTTCATCCCCGTCTCTGCCATGAAGGTCGTTAAGGATGCCAGCGGCAAGGTCTCCGCTAAATAAGTAATCGCCCCGGAAAGGTTTGCAATGGCAAAACAGCTGCCAAAGCGCGACCTTGAGAACGTGGGCCTGGGCGTCACGGGCGCGTGCGTAGCGCTCGTGACGTTTGTCGTTGCCGCGCTCATCTTTATGGTCGCCCAAAAGGGCCTCTCGGCTTTTCTCAAGGACGGCGTTTCGGTCGTCGAGTTCTTCACCGGCACCAAGTGGGACCTAGCCAACACAGCCGAAAACGGCCTGCCCTATACCGGCGCCCTGCCCCTGATCGTCACCTCGTTTGCGGTCATGGTGCTCTCCACGCTCATCGCATTGCCCATCGCCATCGGCTCTGCCATCTTTGCAGTCGAGATTAGCCCTAAGTTTGGTTCCAAGGTCTTTCAGCCGCTTATTGAGCTTTTGACCGGCATTCCCTCGGTCGTCTTTGGCCTCATCGGTTTTCACGTGGTTGTCGGCCTTATGAAGAGCGTTTTCCACGTGAGCACGGGCCTGGGCATCTTGCCCGGCGCCATCGTGCTGGCCGTCATGATCCTGCCGACCATGACTACGCTTTCGGTCGATGGCCTGCGCGCCGTGCCCGACAGCTACCGTCAGGGCTCGCTTGCGCTGGGCTACACCCGCTGGCAGACCATCTGGCACGTGGTGCTCAAGTCCGTCATGCAGTCGCTCATGACCGCGGTCATCCTTGGCATGACGCGCGCCTTTGGCGAGACGCTCGCCGTGCGCATGGTTATCGGCGGTATCGAGGCCATGCCGACGTCGCTGCTGTCGCCGGCGTCCACCATCACCACCACGCTTACCACGTCTATGGCGGTCTATGCCGAGGGCTCGGCCCAGGACGATGTTCTGTGGGCGCTCGGTCTGCTGCTGATGGGCATGAGTCTCATCTTCATCCTGATCATCCACCTTATCGGCCGCAAGGGGGCGAAGGCTCGTGGCTAGCACACGCATCCATATTGACGAGGCGAGACTCGAGCGCGTCCAAAAGCAGGACCGCATCGCCACGGGCGTGCTGACGGCGATCGTCGCCATCGTCATGCTCGTCGTCATTTCCATGGTGGCCTATATCCTGTTCGAGGGCATCTCGACGCTGTTCCAGCCGGGATTTCTCACGCAGCCCGCGCGCGCCAACGGAACCCAGGGCGGCGTGCTCTACCAGCTGTTCGACTCGTTCTATCTGCTGCTGATTACCCTGATCATCTCGGTGCCCATCAGCCTGGGCGGCGCGGTCTTTTTGGTTGAGTACGCGCCGGACGGACCCATCCGCGACATCGCCTCCACCGCCATCGAGACGCTGTCCTCGCTGCCTTCCATCGTCGTCGGCATGTTCGGCTTTCTGGTGTTCTCGGTGCAGCTGGGCTGGAAGTACTCCATCATCTCCGGCGCTGTCGCGCTCACCATGTTCAATATCCCCATCCTGGTGCGCGTGATCCAGCAGGCGCTCGAGGACGTGCCACAGGCCCAGCGCGATGCATGCCTGGCCATGGGCCTTACCCGCTGGGAGGCCACGCTGCACATCCTGATTCCCGAGGCCATGCCCGCCATCGTGACCGGCATTGTGCTTTCGGCCGGCCGTGTGTTTGGCGAGGCCGCGGCACTGCTCTTTACTTCGGGCATGAGCTCGCCGGTGCGTCTGAACTTCTTGAGCTTTAACCTGTCGAGCCCCACCTGCGCCTGGAGCGTGTTCCGCCCCGGTGAGTCGCTCGCCGTGCACATCTACAAGATCTATGGCGAGGGCAGCCCCGAGGCCCAGCAGATCGTCTGGGGCACCGCGGCGCTGCTGATGATCTGCGTGCTGCTGTTTAACGTAGTCGCCCGTATCGTGGGCAAGCAATTGGCAAGGAAGATGACGGCCGAATGAGCGAGATAAATGCAACGCCCGCAACCGAAGCGGCCACGTCCGAGACCCAGGACTTCCTGTCGAGCGTGGGGGAGAGCGAGAAGCGCGTGCGCGTGAGCGGCAAGGCCGTGAGCGACGAGGTCGTGCTCTCCACCAAGGACGTCAACGTGTACTATGGCGACCACCATGCGCTGCACGACACGTCGCTCGACTTTCACAAGGGCGAGATCACGGCGCTCATTGGGCCTTCGGGCTGCGGCAAGTCGACCTTCTTGCGTAGCCTCAACCTTATGAATCGCGAGATCCGCGGCTGCCGCGTGGAGGGCGAGATCAACTACCGCGGGCGCAACGTGAACATCAAGGCCGAGAACACCTACGAGCTGCGTCGGTCCATTGGCATGGTGTTTCAGCAGCCCAACCCTTTCCGCAAGTCCATTCGCGACAACATCACGTTTGCGCCCAAGCGCCACGGCATCACCGACCGCGACGAGCTCGATCGTATGGTCGAGGAAAGCCTGCGTGGTGCGGCGTTGTGGGACGAGGTCAAGGACAAGCTCGACAAGAGCGCCTACGCGCTTTCGGGCGG
>URTB01000088.1 GCA_900550595.1 uncultured Collinsella sp. | reverse complement strand
CGATCAGCGCGGGGTCCTCGGCAAAGAACGTGGCGTTTTCGATGGTGTGGATGCAGGCAACCTTGCCGTCCTTGAGTGCAGGGCGAATGTCAGCGGCGCTGCGCACGTTGACCATGCGGTCGTGGTTGAGCATGGCCTGGCCGCTCATGTGCGCCATGATCTGCGCCTGGAAGCGCGCGGCGTGGGCGGTGGGAATCTCGTCGGGGACAAACGTGGCGAAGCACTGTGCCCACGGCGTGTTGCCGATCTTTGCGAGCGAGATGGCGCAGGCGTTGCCCTCGATGAGGTCGAAATCCTGAGGATGCGTCTCGTCGCCGGGGAAATAGCCGTCGGTGCCGGCGGCAAAGCGCAGGTCGAGATCGAGCGTGGCCCAGCCGATGCGGTCGGCGGTGTCGCAGTGTAGGTCAAATACGGGATATGCCATGGTTCCTCCGGTTGCAGCGTTTCTTTGCAAACTGTCATTGAATTGTATGACTAGGGTATAGTTAGCGCCATATGTTCACGGCGGCCCGCGTTGTGCGCCGCCCTTATCACGGAGGTTACCATGTCCAACCAGGGCAAGAAGGTCAAGACCCATTATCGCGGCACGCTCGATGACGGCACGCAGTTCGATAGCTCCTACGATCGCGGCGAGCCGCTGGAGTTCACCTGCGGCGCCGGCCAGATGATCAAGGGCTTCGACGCCGCTGTTGTCGACATGCAGGTGGGCGAGAAGAAGACCGTGCACATTCCTGCTGCCGATGCCTACGGCGAGCACAATCCCGATATGGTTATTACCTTCCCGGCCGAACAGGTTCCCAATATCGAGCAGATCGAGAAGGGCATGAAGCTCTTCCTGTCCACTCCGAGCGGCATGCCTGTCCCCGCCGTGGTCATCGATGTGACGCCCGAGGCCGTGACGCTCGATGCCAACCACGAGCTCGCCGGCAAGGACCTCAACTTTGATATCGAGCTCGTCGAGGTCGAGGACTAGAGTATGCCTGAACGCTTGGTTTCGACGACATGTTTGGGAAATCTCAACGACCCGTCCTATGAACTCCTGCTTCGTCGGGAGCTGGGTGGCGTCTTTGAGGTTGACGAGCTGCTACTCGATTGGGACCAGGCTGATGCGCGCCTGTTTGTGGGCGTGACGGAGCTGGGGCGCACGGTTGATGTTCGGCTGGATGCTGCCGACGGCGGTCGTCTTGCCGACGGCGACGTGCTCGCCATCGACCGTTCGGGCATGGTGCCCGTGACGGTTGTCGTGCGCCTGCGCAGCGCCGAGGTCTATTTGGTCGAAGTCGACCGCATGGATCCGATTGTGCTCGCACATGCGTGCTGGGAGATCGGCAACATGCATGCGCCGCTCTTCCGGGGTGACTCGGATGATTATACCGTGCGCATGTATACGCCGGTGCAACCGGTTTTGGGTCGTATACTCCGGGGCATCGGGGGCGTTCGGCTCTCGGTGGTCACACGCGAGCTCGATGCCAGTCGACGCTTTGCATCGAGCGCGGCGGATGTTGTTGTGAGTATGGCTCCAGACTTTACGATCGTAAAGAAGGTGCGCGGTTAACGTGCGCATGCGTAAGACGGACTTTGAGAGGCAACTATTCAAAGTCCGTCTTGCTGTTGATGAAATGCTGTGGGGGAAAGCATATGGGTCTTGAAGGAATCAGGCTGATTGCATGCGATTTGGACGGCACGTTGCTGCATCCGGGGGAGCGCGAGCCGCGTTCCGAGGCCTTTGAGCTCATCGATGAGCTGCATCGTCGCGGCATTGTGTTTATGCCGGCGAGCGGCCGTCAATATGCGAGCTTGCGCTATCTGTTTGCCCCGGTGGCCGATGAGCTCGCCTATGTGTGCGAAAACGGAGCCCTGGTGATGAGCGAGGGGCATGCCGTCGTCAAGCGCTCTATGGAGCGTGACCTGGCGATGGATATCGCGAATGCCGTGGTCGCCTACCCCCATGCCGACGTGACCCTTTCGTGTGAGGGGCACCTCTACACCATAAGCGGCAACGATGCGTTCATCGACCATTTGCGTTACGAGGTCCATTGCGATGTGGCGGTGGTCGACCGTCCCGAGGACATTGACGAGGATGTCATTAAAATTGCGTTTCAAACGCCCGAGACGGAGCAGCCGGCAGCGCTGGAGTATTTTGTGCGTCGCTTTAGCGACCGGGTCGATGTGATGACGTCGGGAACCGAATGGACCGACTTTATCGGCTTTGATTCAGGCAAGGGGTCCGCGCTTGCCGATTATGGTCGCGCACTGGGGATCTCACCTAACGAAATGATGGCGTTTGGCGATAACGAAAACGATCGCGACATGCTCAACGTGGTGGGCCATCCCTATCTGATGGAGAGCTGCAATCCCAGCATGCGCGGTGTCAATGACCGTGTCCGCTACGTGCGCACGGTCGAAGAAGAGCTGCGTCGTCTACTTGCTGAGTAGGCATGTCCCAAAATCTACCTACAGTTGGGGCAGAGGCCCTCGAAGATGGTGTAGTGCGACGTGACGTTCCAGCCGATTTGCTCGGACGCCTTTGCGTCGAGCTGGGCGTCGAAGGGGAGCGGCACATCGATGACGCGGCTGCACGAGGTGCAGATGATATGCGCATGCGGCTCGATCGTGCGATCGAAGCGGCTGCCGCCCGGCGTCTTGATTGAGAGGATCTCGCCGGCGTCGGCCAAGAGATTGAGGTTGCGGTAGACCGTACCGCGGCTGATTTTGTCATCCTGCGCGCGCACGACGTTGTAGATTTCGTCAGCGGTGGGATGGTTATAGCTTTGGCGCACGGCGTCAAGAACCAGCTTTCGCTGCCTGGTATTCCTTCTTTGCACCGCCATGCGCCTCGCCTCTTTTCTATTAACGGTCGTAGGTAAATGATACCTTATTTAGCACACAATACTAATAATGAGGACTGAAGCCGTCTTCATTGGCAAGTGGGGCTCGGACCTGGGCGTCTACGAGGCGAAAACGCGTTCCCATGCGCTCGTAGGAGGCATGAAGCGCCTCGAGATGAGATAGGATGTTTGCCGGAGCTCCCTGTATCTCCATCTCGACTGAGCCGTCTTCCATGTTACGCACCCAGCCGGTGAGTGCGCGTGCCTGCGCGAGGTTGGTGTTGGTAAAGCGAAAACCAACGCCTTGGACTTGCCCCGCCCAGCGCAGGAAGTAGCGCAGGGGAGTGTCTTGAGTGGCCTCGTCGCTTGCGAGCACAGTAAGCCTGCGGCGCAGCTCGAGCTCGATGTTTGATGGTTTTTGAGGCTCTCGACTGCCGCCGGTGACGCTGGAGAAGAACGTATCGAAGAGGCCCATCGCTATGCCTGCTTGACTGAATCGGCGGGGAAGGTAATGCCGGCCTGCTGACGCACGGCATCCATGATGCGCAGTGAGACGAGCGTGACATCGCGGTAGTGGCCAAGCTCGTGGCGTCCCGCCGGGGTCTCCCAAATCTCTTCCTTAACGTTATCGATGCCGCCGATGGCGGTGATAAAGTCTGTGAGTTCGTATTCCATGGTGTTGCTCGATTTGGGCAGGTCGAGCACGCGGCCGTTGTCGCCCTGTTCGCGCGGTGCCTCGGTCGCCGAGCCGCGTACGACATCGCCGCGATAGTCGATGCGGACGTTGCGGGGCGTGGACAGATGGTCGATCTGGATAGTGCCACGCTCGCCTTCGATCTGCGAGGGCAGCAGGTCATTCGTAATTTTGGAGTGCGCGAGCTCGACGGAGATGCGGCCACCGCCGTAGCTGGCGAGGATAGAACCGCAGCCGTCGATGGGGCCGTGCGTGAGCTGTCGCGTGGTGGGGTCGAGCAGAGTAGCCATGCTCGTAAGGCCGGAGGGCATGCCGAAAATCTCGACCATGGGCTCGACGGTGTAGACGCCAATGTCCATGAGGGAACCCGATGCCATATTGCAGTCGAAGATATTGGTGGAGCGTCCCGCGAGAATCTCGTTGTAGCGCGAGGAATACTTGCCAAAGCGCAATGAGGCACGACGAATGGGCGCAATCTCGCCCAGGGCGTCCTCGATGGCGTGGAAAGCGGGGTCATGGAGCGGGCGCATGGCCTCGAGGGCCACGACACCTGCTGCCTCGGCAGCGCGGAAGACTTCCAACGCCTGCGCCTCGGTGGCGCAGAAGGGCTTCTCGACGATGACGTGCTTGCCACCGGCGATGCAGGCGAGCGCCTGCTCGTGATGGAGCGCGTTGGGGCTGCCGATGTAGACGGCATCGACGTCGTCGGCGGACGCGAGCTCGTCGAGTGCGGTGAAGTTGCGTTCGCCGCTGTGTTCGGCGGTAAACGCGGCGCCGCGCTCGGCATTGCGCGAGAGCGTGCCTACGAATACAGCCTGGTCGTTGGCATTGACGACTTGGATAAAGTCGTCGGTGATCATGGATGTGCCGATGGTTGCTATACGCAGCATGTATCCCCCTCGTGCCGTTCGGTTTACAGGATGAGTGTAGCGCGGGAGGACACAAAAGCGTGCGAAAACGCCGTTACAGGTCGCTCTCGTTAAAGCCGGTGTCGATATCGAGGTTGCTGCCGTCGGCCGCCGTGGTGGCAAGCTCGTCGCAGCGCTCGTTGAGCTCATGGCCGGCGTGACCCTTAACCCAGATGAACTCCACCTTATGCTTGCTCTTTGCGGCAAGCAGACGCTCCCACAGGTCGCGGTTCTTGACAGGCTGCTTGTTGGCGGTCTTCCAGCCGCGTTTTTTCCATCCGTCAATCCAGTGCTTGTTGAAGGCGTTGACGACGTACTGCGAATCGGAATGGACTTCGACGTCGCAGGGGCGGTTGAGCGCCTCGAGTGCCACGATGACCGCCATGAGCTCCATACGGTTGTTGGTGGTCTTGGCGTAGCCGCGCGAAAGCTCAGAGGTGAAGGTCTTGCCGGCGGGGTTGGTGTATTTGAGCACGGCGCCGTAGCCGCCACGTCCCGGATTTGATCGGGCCGAGCCGTCGGTATAGATGATGACCTTCACATGGTTCCTTTCGTTGGGTACGTTTCGCGTGAGTGACCATTGTAGCGCCATGCCCGCCGGGGGCTAGCAATCTACGATTTCTACCCCGTCTTCCGACAGTTGGTTGGCATGGATGATGCGGTTGAGCTCGTCGAGGTATTGCTGCAAGAGGGGAGAGGGTTTGCGGTCGTCATGCATGATGTAGCCCACATGCATCGTCGGGGCGTCTGCCAGGGGGATCGAGGCCATGCCCCACTGCATTTCGCTGGAGAGTACGCCGGTCGACAGCGCATAGCCGTTCGAGGTGATAAGCAGGTTGGTGAGCGTCCCGCGGTCGGATACGCGGATATTGCGGTTGCAGGGAATATAGCTAAACGGTTCCTCGGCGTAATAGAAGGAGTTCGAGGTGCCTTGCTCAAAGCTGTAGCGCGTATAGGGCGTGAGGTCGGCAAGGGACAGCTGCGAGCGGCGTGCGAGCGGGTGGCGTTTGCTGACGAACACGTGGACCTTCGCATCAAAGAGGGGATGAAAGCTCGCTCGGGCATCGGCGAAGGCCTTCTGCAGAACGCGGGCGTTAAAGTCATCCAGATACAGAATGCCGATATCGCTGCGAAACGCACGGACGTCGTCGATGATCTGCGCCGTGGTGGTCTCGCGCATGATGAACTCGAACTTGCTGTCGCGGCAGCGCTCGACGACGTTGACAAAGGCCTCGACCGAAAACGCGTAGTGTTGGGCCGAGATGGCGAGGCGGGCCTGAGGTGTACCGCCGTCCTCGTAGCGGGCCTCGAGCATGTCGGCCTGCTCTACGACCTGGCGTGCATAACCCAAAAGCTCGGTGCCGTCGTTGGTGAGTGCAACACCGCGGCTGGAGCGCGTAAAGATTTCGATATGAAGTTCCTGCTCCAGGCTTTTGACGGCATTGGAGATATTGGACTGCGCCGTATAGAGGCGCTGGGCTGCGGCGTTGATCGAACCGGACTCTGCCACGGCGATCAAAAAGCGAAGCTGCTGGAGGGTCATCGGCGCCCGTCCTTTCGAGTGTTATCTATAAAACCGATAACAAGTTAGCGCTTTTAAGTGATTGACCGAGGGAAACAATGCTCGTACTATTCAAAACACACAAAGGCGGTAGGTAATTAAGCCGACCACGGAACCGGGATGCGAAAGGAGGCCCGCATATGAATTGCTTACCAAGACGAATGCCG
>URTB01000087.1 GCA_900550595.1 uncultured Collinsella sp. | reverse complement strand
GCAAGAACAATTTTTTACGCAGACAAAAAGACAAAACCCGCACATGATAACCGCCCGCCTCACGAATGAGACGGGCGGCGTGAAGGGGGCTACGCTAGGCGCCCAAACCCAAAACGTTAGGCGGAACGCTTGGCCTCGAGCTTGGCCTGGGCGGCAGCCAGGCGCGCGAGGGGCACGCGATAGGGCGAACAGGACACGTAGTCCACGTCGGCCACGTTAAACAGGGCCTTGATGGACTTGGGGTCGCCGCCGTGCTCGCCGCACACGCCAAAGTGCATATCGGGGTTGGTAGCACGACCCTTCTCGACAGCCATGCGCACCAGCTCGAGTACCGCCGAGTCGATGGTCTCGAAGGGGTTGTCCTTCAGGATCTTCTTGTGCATGTACAGCGGGATGAACTTGGCCTCGGCATCGTCACGAGAGAAGCCGAAGGTCGTCTGGGTAAGGTCGTTGGTGCCAAAGCAGAAGAAGTCGGCGTGCTGCGCGATCTCGTCGGCAACCATGCAGGCACGCGGCAGCTCGAGCATCGTGCCCACGGGAATATTGAGCTCGACGCCCTCCTCGGCGGAAACCTCGGCGATCACGCGCTCGATGACCTCGCGAGTCTGAACGTGCTCGGCCGTAATGGAAACGAGCGGAACCATGATCTCGGGGCGCGGGTCGACGCCCTCCTTGATAAGGCGGGCAGCAGCCGTGGCCACGGCGCGAACTTGCATGAGTGGCAGGTCGCCAAAGACAACGGACAGGCGCACACCGCGCAGGCCGAGCATCGGGTTGGACTCGACCATGCCGTCGATACGACGCAGGCGGGTGCGCAGAGCGGCAAGCTCTTCCTCGTTGGCGCCAGCGGCTTCCTTCTTGGTGATGGCGACCTCGAGCTCACGCGGATTATCCAGGAACTCGTGCAGCGGCGGATCGAGCAGGCGAACGACCACATCGCGACCGGACATGGTCTTGAACATCGCCAGGAAGTCCTCGGTCTGAACCTTGAGCAGGTCGGCCAGGGCCTGCTCTTTCACGGCCTCATCGTCAGACAGGATAAAGCTCTGGATGATGTTCTTACGGTCGCCAAGGAACATATGCTCGATGCGGCACAGGCCAATGGCCTCGGCACCAAACTCGAGGGCGAGCTCGGCGTCCTCGGGGTTGTCGGCGTTGACGCGCACATGGTTGGCGTGGCCACAGGTCTCGTCCAGACGGATCTCGTCGGCCCAGGACAGGATGATGTCCAGGTCGCCGGTGAGCTCGGCGGAGACCAAATCGACAGCGCCATCGACGACGATGCCCTGGGTGCCGTCGATGGAGATGACATCGCCTTCGTGCAGCACACGATCGCTACCCTCGATGCGCACGACCTTCTCGGCGGCGTCGATGTGGAAGCGCTCAACGCCGCAGACGCAGGGCGTACCCATACCGCGAGCGATAACGGCGGCATGGCTCGTCTTGCCACCGTGGCTGGTCAGGATACCCTCGGCGGCGACCATGCCCTTCAGGTCATCGGGGTTGGTCTCCCAGCGAACCAAAATGACCTTGTGACCCTCGTTGGCGCGCGCGACGGCATCGTCGCTCGAGAACACGACCTCGCCCACGGCGGCACCAGGGCTGGCGTTCAGACCGCTGGCCAGGGCCTCGTACTTCTTGGAGGCATCGAACTGCGGATGCAGGAGCTGGTCGAGCTGCGCGGGATCGATGCGGCTCACGGCCTCCTCGCGGGTGATCAGACCCTCCTCGACCATTTCGATGGCGATGCGCAGGGCGGCGGTAGCAGTGCGCTTGCCCACGCGGGTCTGGAGCATCCAGAGCTTACCCTGCTCGATGGTGAACTCGATATCGCACATATCGCGGTAATGGTCCTCGAGCGTCAGGAACACGCGCTCGAGCTCTTCACCAGCGGACTCGAGGCCCGGGGTGGTCTTGAGGTCGGCGATGGGCTCGGTGTTGCGGATACCGGCGACGACGTCCTCGCCCTGGGCGTTTACCAAAAAGTCACCGTAGAACTCCTTGGTGCCGTCGGCCGGGTTGCGCGTAAAGGCGACGCCGGTCGCAGAGGTCTCGCCCTTGTTGCCAAAGGCCATGGCCTGCACGTTGACGGCGGTGCCGAGCTCGTCGGAAATGCCATGCTGCTTGCGGTAGATGCAGGCGCGCTCGTTCATCCAGCTGCCAAAGACGGCCTGGATGGCAAGGCGCAGCTGGAGCTCCGGATTATGCGGGAAGACGGGCTTGCCGTCGGCAACGTCGAGCTCGGGATACAGGGCGGCCTCGACGTTGTCGGAGAAGATGCTCTTAAAGGTCTCGACGAGCTCCTGCAGGTCTTCGGCCGAAAGCTCGGAATCGACACGAACGCCGGCGACCAGGCGGGCCTGAGTCAGGGCGTTCTCGAACAGGTCGGCGTCAACACCCATAACGACGTTGGAGAACATCTGGATAAAGCGGCGGTAGCTATCCCAGGCAAAACGCGGGTTTTGCGTCTGGGCGATGAGACCCTGGACGGAATCGTCGTTGAGGCCCAAGTTGAGGACCGTGTCCATCATGCCGGGCATGGAGAACGGAGCGCCCGAGCGCACCGATACAAGCAGCGGGTCGTTGGCGTCACCGAGCTTCTTGCCGCAGCGGGCCTCGAGGTCAGCCTCGGCGGCAACGATCTCATCGAGTGCGCCTTCGGGCCAGACGTTGCCGGCACCGGAGTACTCGACGCAGGTCTGGCAGGTAATGGTAAAGCCGCCGGGGACCGGCAGGCCGATACGGCTCATCTCGGCAAGGTTCGCGCCCTTGCCGCCAAGCACAAAATTCATGGACTTGTCGCCCTCAGTGACACAGGTGCCCTGGGCGTCGGTACCAAAACGGTAAACCCTCTTGCAATCGCTCACGATACTTCCCCTTCCATGCACTTACGCGCACGACCGTGGTGACGAATCGACCCGCCGGTTGCGAGCCGTGAGGGTACTATACGGCGGGCATTGAGCGGGCATGCGTAGAGGGCGCGGGGTTTGGTAAACGTGATAAATGTTACGGTAAACGGTAGGTAAAGGTGGTTACCTTATGAAGATACCACTGCAAGAGAATTGCAGGTCAAATGCAAGTTCTTTGCTAAATCGCTTTACCAATATCGTGCATTATTTTTGGTAGTCTTTAAAAGACGGTGCATTTTTAGCTACCCCAATGAGTTAGCTTTGCTGGGCTCGGCGGGCGGCGCGACGGGCACGAGCTTCTTGGACTTCCCCCAAGTGACCGATGATCTCGGAGGCGCTCTCCTCGATCGCTTTGCCGTCGGTGCGCACCACAAAGCAGCCCAGGCGCTTCATAAGAGCACGGGCCTCCTCGAGCTCGCTGCGCACGCTCTCAGGCTCAGCATAGGAGCCGGCAACGGCGCGGGCATAGTCATCGCCCAAGCGGCTATCGCGAATCCCGGAGATCACGTCAACAGTCGAAATCAGACCAAACAACCGCATCGGATCGACCTCGTAAATTGACTTCGGCGGCTCCATGCCATGGGCCAACGGAACATTGGCAACCTTATAACCTTGATAGGCCAAATACATCGACAGCGGCGTCTTGGACGTGCGGGACACGCCCAACAGCACGATATCGGCACCCGACAGATCGTCGCAACCGCGCCCGTCGTCGTGCTCAACAAAATACTCCATGGCCTCGATGCGATGGAAATAGCGGTCATCGGTCTTATGAATCACGCCCGCGACGCCCTTGGGCGGCACACCGATGAGCGACGACAGCACGGCGAGCGTCGGGCCGATCAGGTCAACCGAACGAATATGCAGCATGCCCAGGTAATCGAGCACGCGGGCGCGCAGCGCCGGGTCGACGATGGTGTGAAACACAGCGATATCGCGATGGTCGGCATCGACGCGCGGTCCCACAAACGACTTGACCTGCTCCACCGAGGTCACCTTGGGCAGGCGCAAAACACGAAAAGCCCCTTCATCAAATTGCCCGGACGCCGCAAGCACCACCTCACAAGCGGTATCACCGAGCGAGTCGGAGATAACGATAACGGTGGGACGAGCGGTGACCGGGCAATCCATGCGGGGCTCCTTTTGCGCTTACGCGCAGGCTGGCTTACTTTTTGCGAGCAAGCTCACCGATGTTGGCGATGCCGGAGAAAACGGCCTCGAAGCGGTTGAACAGCTTAAGGCGATTATCGCGAAGCTGCTCATCCTTGTCCATGACCATAACCTCGTCGAAGAAGCGGTCGATGGGAGCACGCAGAGCTGCAAGAGCGGCGAATGCGGCCGGGTAATCCTCGGCAGCAAGGGCGGCATCGACAGCGGTCTGAGCAGCCTCGGAGGCGTCGGCGAGCGCGAGCTCGGCCTCGCCCATCAGGCTGCGGTCGTACTCCGCACCAAGCTCGGGCTTGGAGATGTGCGCGGCGCGGGCATAGGCGGTAGCCAGGTTGTCGAAGGTCTCGGCGTCGTTCTTGCGAGCCTCGTCGAGTGCGGCGCAGCGGGCGAAGAAGACAGACGGGGCGATGATGTGCACCGCGGAGACGGCGGCGACGGTATCGGCGGGAATCTTCTCATCGCGGGCCATGCTCACCAGGCGGCCGTGGAAGAAGTCACGGACCTGCTGGGCGACCTCGGCGGCATCGAACTCGATACCCTGCTCGCTATAGAGCTCAAGGGCGAAGTCGATCAGCGACGTGGGGTCAATCGGCAGACGATCGCGCAGGATGTTGATGATGCCGATGGCGGCGCGACGCAGCGCGTACGGGTCGGAGGAGCCGGTCGGGGGCTCGCCGATGGCAAAGATACCGGCAATGGTATCGAGCTTGTCGGCACAGGCCACGATGCAGCCAGCGGTGCCCTCGGGCAGCTCATCACCGGCAAAGCGGGGACGATAATGATCGCGAATGGCGTGGGCGACCTCGTCGTTCTCCCCCATCGCGGAGGCGTAATAACCACCCATTACGCCCTGCTGGCTCGTGAACTCGACGACGGCGTTGGACACCAGGTCGGCCTTGCACAGGTGCGCGGCGCGAGCGGCATCGGCAGCCAGGTGGGCGCCCAGATGGGTCTCGCGGGCGATGGCGAGCGCAAGCTGCTCAATGCGCTCAGACTTGGCGAGCACGCTACCAAGCTTCTCCTGGAAGGCGACCTTGGCCAGACGCTCGCGGAACTCGTCGAGGGAGATCTTCAGGTCCTCCTCGTAGAAGAACTTGGCGTCGTCCAGACGGGCGCGCACGACGCGCTCGTTGCCGTCGATCACGCGCTCGGCATTCTCGGGCTTGCTGTTGGAAACGACCACGAACTCACGCGTGAGCTTGCCATCGCCGTCATAAATCGGGAAGTAGCGCTGGTTGGTGAGCATGGACTCGCAGATGATCTCGTGCGGGACCTTGAGGAACTCCTCATCGAAGGTACCAACGAGCACCGTCGGCCACTCGCAGAGATTGATGACCTCCTCAAAGACCTTCTTGGGCGTGTCAACATGGCAGCCGGGGCGAGCGGCCTCGACCTCGGCGATGCCGGCAAGGATGGCCTCACGACGACGCTCGGCAGAAAGCACGCCGGCGTCCTCAAGCACCTGCTCGTAAACAGCGGGGCTGGCGACCACATGGTCACCGGGGCCAAGTACGCGATGGCCACGCGTGGTGTTGCCACTCGTCACGTCGGCAAACGACACGGGCACGACGTCCTCGCCCAAAAGGCAGCAGATCCAACGGACCGGACGAACAAACGTAGCGTGCTCGTGGCCCCAGCGCTGGCTGCGGTAGTTGGGCCACTGCAGGCCGGCGATGGTCTTCTCGCAAAGGGCCGTCAGGATCGGGGTAGCCGGTGCGGAGGGAATGTTCTTCTCGGCGAACACGTACTCGCGGCCGTCAGTGTCCTCGCGTCGAACCAGATCCTCGGCAGCCACACCGCACTTGCGGGCGAAGCCCTGAGCGGCCTTGGTGGCGTTGCCGTCGGCATCAAAGGCAATGTTTGCCGCGGGGCCGCGCTTGACCTCATGGACCTCATCGGTCGCGGTGGCGACGTTGGCCACGAGCGCAGCCAGACGACGCGGGCTCGAGATCACGCGGACCTCGCCATGGGCCAGACCGGCCTCGTCGAGGCCCTTGGCCATCATGGTGCCAAGCTGCTTGACGGCATTGTTCAGCGGTGCGGAGGGCATTTCCTCCGTACCGATCTCAAACAGGAAATCCTTAGCGTCTGCCATGG
>URTB01000086.1 GCA_900550595.1 uncultured Collinsella sp. | reverse complement strand
TGTGCGGCGCGACGAGATTTCATCCGACAGGCTTGCCATGCGGATCCTTTCTTGCATTGAGTGCATTACGTCGTTGTAACCGCACTATTGTAGCCGCGAAACCTCGCCATAGGACACCTATCAGGACAAATTCATCAGTCAGAACGTGAACGGCTAGTTATCGAAAGTATTCTGCAGCAGACTGTCTCAATCTGTAACAGCAGGCGACTCAAAACGGACCCAGATGTTACAGATTGAGACAAACGAACTTGTCCGCCGGCACAATCTCAATCTGTAACACCTGACCGCCCAAATTGGGTCTAGCTGTTACAAATCGAGATAAACGGAAAGGCAGGCAGCCAATGTCTCGTTCTGTAACATCTAGCCGCGCAAATCGACTCTTACTGTTACAGATTGAGACAAATAGGCAGGCGGGAAAATAACATCTCAATCTGTAACAGCTGGCGACCAAAAACGGACCCAGATGTTACAGATTGAGATTGTTTTGGAGCAAGCGCGGCGCCGATGGTCTATTCCACATTTAGCTCTTGCATAACTGTGCATAGTGTATATATACTGTGCTTACCGGTTATATACACGTGTAGCCCAACAGCTAAGGAGCCGCTGTGGACATCATCCTATCCAATTCGAGCGATAAGCCCATCTACGAACAGATATCCTCGCAGGTCAAAGCTCAAATCCTTTCGGGCACGCTCACTGCGGGAGCCAAACTCCCCAGCATCCGTGCGCTCGCGAGCGATCTTGGCGTGAGCGTCATCACCACCAAGCGCGCCTACGCCGACCTAGAGCAACTCGGGTTTATCTGCACCGTGCAGGGCAAGGGCTGCTTTGTCGCCGAGGGCAACCAGGAACTCTTGCGCGAAAACCAGCTCTGCCATATCGAAGAGCTACTTGCGAAAGCGGCGAGCCAAGCCGAAACCCTGGGCGTCACGCGCGACAAACTGCACGAGATGCTCGACCTGGTAGCCCCCGAAACCATGCAGTAGCCATCTGAAAGAAAGGCTATACCATGCAAAACCTTTTAGAACTCAAAGGCATCTCACGCCGTGTGAGCGACCGCTTTTCACTACGCGACGTCACGCTCGCTGTGGAGCCCGGCCAGATCGTTGGCTTTGTAGGCGCAAACGGCGCCGGCAAGACAACGACCATTCGCGCCGCGCTCGGGCTTATAAAGCTCGATGCCGGCGAGGTGCACCTGTTTGGGCAGCGCTGTGGCGCCGACGCGCCCGATGAATCGCAACGCCATCTACGCTCCCGCGTCGGTCTTGTCCTGGACACGTGCCCCTTCCCCTCCACGCTCAGGGTGGGCCAGATCGAGTCGCTCGTAGGCCCGACGTACCCCACATGGGACCGCGAAACGTTCGCCGGATTCATCAACCGATTTGGCCTCGATCCCAAGACAAAGGTCAAGGACCTCTCCCGCGGCATGGGCATGAAACTGCAGCTTGCCTGTGCACTCAGCCACAATGCCAAGCTGCTCGTTTTGGACGAAGCCACCGCGGGCCTCGATCCCATGGCACGCGAGGAGCTGCTCGATGAGCTGCTTGCCTTTGTCGCCGACGGCCAGCACAGCGTGCTGCTCTCGAGCCACATTACGTCCGACCTCGATCGTGCCGCCGACCGCATCATCTGCATCGATAACGGTTCGATAGTGTTTGATCTGCCGCGCGAGGACATTACCGACCGCGCCGGCATCGCCCACTGCACCCAAGCACAGGCCGCCGAGCTTATGGCTTGCGTCGAAGGTGCCCGTGCCGCCCACCACGCCTATAGCGTGGACGTGCTCGTGCCCAACCGTCGCGAAACGCTCGAGGCCTTCCCCGAGATTCCCTGCGATCGGGCAACCATTGACGACTATCTGCGCCTCATGCTGAAAGGGGCTTCGAAATGAAACGCGCCTTTATGTCCGAGCTCGCTATCGTTCGCACGCTCGTCCCGAGCATCGCGGGCGTCGGCCTGTTCATATTCGTCGTGCTGACCCTTGCCAACGCATCGGACGGCGATTCCGGCATGAGCGCTGGCGCCTGCGCGGTCAGTGCCATGTCACCCATCATGGTCATGAGCTCGCTGGCCGGCTTCGACAATCAAAACGGTTGGGAGCGCTATCGCGCAACGCTGTCTCTCTCGCGTAAAGACATCATCTGCGCACGCTACCTGAGCATCATTGTCTTCTCGGCTGTCACGGCGTGCGCCGCCGCGCTTCTGAGCATCGTCTCCTTCCCGCTCTTCAACAGCGCGGGTATCCCGTTGACGGGACAGATTGTCTTTGAGATTGCAATAGCCTCAGCAGCATCAATGCTCATCTCCCTCATGATGGTGTTTTTGGCGCAGCCGCTGTTCTTTCGCTTTGGACACATGGAGGCGCTGCGCCTATCCGTTGGTCTGTTTGCCATGCTCGGATGCCTTGCCATGGCCACGCTGAGCTCCTCCAACCCCATCAGCAACTGGCTCATGTCGATTGCCGGAGCGAATCCCGATTCCGCCGTTCTGGGCTGTCTGTGTGCAGGCATCGCCGCACTTACCCTCGCGCTATGTGCAATCAGCTGCGCAGTCAGCACCAAGGTCTATCGGGCACGCGACCTGTAATCGACAGCCAAAGGGCTTGGGCTGCACGCCACCTCATTTACTAGATAAGACGAAGCAACAACAACGCCGCCGCCCTTCGAAGCATGCCGTTTAGATCTTGGAAACCAAAGAGAAGTCGACAGCATATCGACAATTCGAGCCTTCACCAAATGGCTCCCCGGAACATAACCCCCGTCTCGCCGCGGCCATATCAAACCTTCATGGTGGGGCGGTATCCTCATGCCCATAAAACTCGCAGGATAAACCCATTATCCAAGGAGGCACCGCACCCGTGTCGTGGGTTGTCGCAGCATTTGCGTCAGCATTCTTTGCCGGCATCACATCCATCTTGGCCAAATGCGGCATCAAGCAGACCGACTCCGATGTCGCGACGGCCATTCGCACCTGCGTGGTGCTCGTTTTCGCCTGGGCAATGGCGGGCATTTCTGGATCCATTGGAACCATTGGCAGCATCGAACCCAGATCCTGGCTCTTTCTCGTCCTCTCGGGACTCGCTACCGGTGCTTCGTGGATCTGTTACTTTAAGGCGTTGAGCATCGGAAATGTCAATAAGGTCGTACCGGTCGACAAGATGAGCACCGTGCTCGCCGCGCTGGTCGCCATCGCGCTTTTTGACGAGACGAGCAACCTTGCGGTTAAGCTCGTGGGAACCGCTGCCATCACCCTCGGCACGTTTTTAATGATCGAGAAGAAGCAGTCCGCCGAACCCGAGCAGCAGCAAGACCGAACCTGGCTCGCTTACGCCCTCGGCGCCGCCGTGTTCGCGGCACTCACCTCCGTCCTCGCCAAGATCGGCATCGAAGGCGTCGAGTCAAACCTGGCCACGGCAATCCGCACCTGCGTGGTACTGGTTATGGCATGGGCAATCGTGGCAGCCAAGGGAAAACTGGAGCAGGTCGCGCACGTTGACCGGCGCGAACTCACATTTCTCGCAACATCGGGCATCGCGACTGGAGCATCGTGGCTGCTCTATTACTATGCCATCGCTGCAGGCCAGGTGAGTGTCGTGGTGCAGATCGACAAACTATCGATTGTCGTATCGGTGCTATTTGCGCGCCTGGCATTCAACGAAAAACTCTCCCGCCGCAGCGCCATCGGTCTCGCCCTCATCGTACTGGGCACCGCCGCGCTTGCAATTTGGAAGTAGCGCCGATACCGAACGAAATCCAGTCCACCCGCAAATCCGTGACACAGCGCCCGCACCGGACTTGAGATGTTTGTACTGACTGCGCGCTACCGTGCTACTTGCGCAGCGGCTTGGGCAGCGGGATGCCGGCGGCGATGACGGCCGCGATAATCATGCAGACGATACCCTTGAGTGGGAAACACATAAGCAGCAGGCCCACAACCATGACAGGCTGGCGCATGACGGCGCCCATCGTCGATGCCGTGCAGACGGCGACGCAAAAGACCGGATCTGCGCCGGTGAGGATGGCAAGGCCATAGCCCAGGCTTACGCCCGAGAAGATAACGGGGAAGAAGTGGCCGCCGCGCCAACCAAGGTTGATGAGGGCGGGCGTCAGCATGGCCTTAACAAGACCGGTCGCGATAAGCACGCCGGCGGGAATGGTGAGGTAGGTCTCCATAAGTACATCGGCCTGGGTCTCGCCGGCAAACATGGTGTAGGGCAAGACCGTGCCGCAGATGGCGAGCGCCAGACCAGCCAGCATGGCCTTGACGACAGGACGCTCCCCTATTGCATGGGACAGCGCCTCGCTCGCGTGCTCCGAGACAAAGTACAGCCAGCCGCAAACGGTGCCAACCAACGCCAGCGGGATGAGCCAGGCAAGCTCCAGGTTGCCCACCTCGGCGGCCTCGAACCTGGGCATGCCCATGCCGCCGCCCACAAGTTGGCCAAGCAGCAGGTAGGTGCCCAGACCGCCAGCGATCGCGATACCGTAGACCACAGTCTTCTGTGCCTTGGGCAGCTTGATGGTGATCTCGCCGGACGCGGACCCATCGTCGGCGTCTTCGCCCTGGCCGTCGGCGCTACCGGCGAGCGGCGCCACAAAGCCAAAGACGGGCGCGGTAAAGAGCGCCGTCAGCGCGGCCTGGGTGCCCAGCAGCGTGAGCTCCCTAAACTCGGCGCCAAAGCGGCGCATGCGGTCGCCGACCCAGCTGCACAGACCCGCGATAACGCCGGTCAGGCCGGCCTCCGGTCCAATACTTCCGCCAAACAGCAGCGGCAGCAATGCCGCGAGCGAAAGCCTGCCCAGATTGTCATACGGGTAGCGCCCATCTTGCTTAACCTTAGCCATCACCTGGTTGAGGTCGTCGGTCTTGGTGCCCGTAAGCTTTTCGTACAGACCGATCAGCAGGCCGCCCAGCAGGCAGACAAAAAACGGATACGGCAGAAAACCGAACGGGCCGCTGGCGAGTTCGGGCGACGCCGCGCCCAGCATGTGGGGGATCTCGGTCCACAGATAGTCGATACCGTGCTCCATCGCAAAAAAGAACAGCCAGACCGCGGCACCTGCGAACGCACCGGTCACGGCAACGCTAACTAAAAACAGCGCGCGGTTTGTGGGTTTGGCAAGGTTGTCCATCGGGTCCTCCCGCGGTCAAAGTCGACATAATTACGTTTTATTGTAGAGCGAGCGTTGCCCAGACAAGCCAACCATCTGCGCCACAAACGGCACCATTGGGAGTCATAGTGGGGCAGGCTCAAGACTTATCCGTTGATAATCGAGACAATCTCGCGCAAATCGTCGGCAAAGTAGATGCCTTGCTGGCGCCTCGGGCTCGAAAGCCCCTTATCAATCATGTGCCCGAGCAGCGCCTTGAGGTCGTTGTAGTAACCGTCAAGGTTATACAGGATGCACGGAGCACTCAGGTGCCCCAACGACACCGCGGACATGACCTCGGCAATCTCCTCGAGCGTGCCCGTCCCACCGGGAAAGGCAATGAACGCATCGCCGAGCTCAATCATCTTGGCCTTGCGCTCGGCCATATCGCTCGTCGCGATGAGGTCATCGATGCCGTCGTGCTGAAACTCGGCCTCTATAAAAAAGCTCGGCTCAACACCCGTCACGTGTCCACCTGCCTCGAGTACGCTATCGGCGAGCGCGCCCATCAGGCCCGATTTGGACCCGCCGTATACCAGCGCGTGCCCGTTGGAGCCAATCCAGTTGCCCAGCTCCTGCACCGCGGGCAGAAACGCCGGGTCATTGCCAGTGTTGGCACCCAGGTACACGGTGATGTTCATATTTGCCCCCCTGTTGTGGCGCGCGACGTTCGTCTTAGCGCTGGCGTCGACGATACTCGCGCACACGGCGCGACAGGTCGGCGAGCTCGTCACGATCGAGCTCTTCCAAATGCTCCAGATCGTCCATAAAGCGCGCCATGGTGTCCTTTTGGCGCAGCTTGATGAGCGTATTGCAGTAGTTCACCGCCACACCCGTGAGCATGGCAATGTAGAAGATGCTGATGACGCTCAGGACGACGGTAATAGCACGGGCGACCGGCGTTTCGGCCGGGATATCGCCAAAGCCGATGGTCGAGACGGTCTCAAAGCTAAACCAGAGGCCATCGCCAAACGTAAGGGTCGTGGGCTCGGACAGCCAGACAGCCGTCGAGCACAGCAGATAGAAGACGAGGAA
>URTB01000085.1 GCA_900550595.1 uncultured Collinsella sp. | reverse complement strand
CACTATCGCCGACCCGCGCGTAACCGATGGACATCCGCAATGCATACGGCACCTCAGCACGAGCGAGCTCGTCGCTGATTGCCACACACAGACGCACGATATCCTGCTCCGTCGTCACCTTTTGAAGCACCACGAACTCATCACCGCCATAACGCGCGATAAAGCCACCTGACGCCGAGCAGACCTCTTTGAGCGCAGCGGATATGACCTGGAGGGCATGGTCGCCCTCCACATGTCCATAGCGATCGTTAATCTGCTTAAAGCCGTCAGCGTCCATCATAAGCAGATATACATCTTCGGCCTGGTCCACATTTGAGAAGAGCGACAGCATATAGGTCTCAAAACGGTTGCGATTGTTGAGGCCAGTCAACGGGTCGGTCGAGATCAGCTGCTCCTGGTAGATGATGTAGAGCAGCAACATGCTAATCATTATGCCGACACAAAGGCCGGGCACCGAGTAAACGACCTGAAAGGTACCGCCCACCAGGGCCGGAATGGCAAAAAATGCCAGGGTTCGATAGATGGCCTTCGTCTGCAGACTCTCGACCCTGCGAGATTGCACAAACGCATGCAGGGACGTATGTATAACGTAACAGTAGCTGACGATGGGCTGGATCATATAGGCAAAGCCGCGACGATACACGCCCTGCGAATCGATATAGAACAAGGCGTGCGTCCAGTAACTGGTAAAAGCCAGCACGACCACCAGAGCCGTAGGCAACGTTACAAGCACCACCCTATAGCGCGAGGTCACAAGGCGAGAGCCCTGCATCGTCTCGGAATAGATAAACCAAATGAGACACGCGATGGCAAAGAGCGAAAACGAAACCGCGTTGGAAATCCAGTTGGCAGCAATACCCAACGTGCCGTCCGCACCATCCGAAAGCGTCCAGATCATATCGAATAATATGTACGCGGCAGAGGTGTAGCCAAGCATGCTAAACAATAGCTGCAGGGTGCTCGAGAACAAGGAGCGACGACTTCGCGCGGCAAGCCCGATAAGAACAATCATGCATAGCAGGAATATCTCAATTTTGAGTGCCTTAACCACTAGACGCCATCCCTTCAATATCCAAGTGGTCAGAATCGCCCGATTCGTGTCTGGACAATAAACACCCCCTACTCCGCAGGGGTAAGGGGAATCATAGCAGAGCGCCTGAACGTCACCGCAAGACAGCTTTCGTTCGGGCGCTCAAACGGCGCGAGTTGCACGCCGGCATCATTGATGGGTATCGATTGCTACTCGCCATCGATGTCGGTCGCGACGGCCTCCTCGATGGCCTCGACACCGGCTGGCGACAGATCCTCCTTGCCTTGGCAGAACTTCTTGTCGACCCAGCCGGTCAGAATCGGAGCCATGATCGCCGTGATGATAACGGCGGTGGCGATCTGAGCGTACGCAGTAGGCGCAAGCTCGGCGTAGCGCGGTGCGACCTCGGCGAGGGCAACCGGTGTGGTCATAGCCGTGCCGGCGATGGTGGAGCAAGCCACAGCGGCCTTGCCATTGCCGCCGCACAGGCGCTCGAACGCAAAGGTGATAGGACCGACGACAAACAGCGTGATAAGGCCCAGCAGGATGCCGGAAATACCGCCGGTGATAAAGCTCGAAAGACTCATGGACGCACCGAGCTGAAATCCGATAACGGCAATCGCAGGGTTGGTGCCGGGAACCAGCAGGTTCTTGATGAACGGGAAGAGGTTGCCCAGAACCATACCGATGACAAGCGGCAGGATGGAGCCGACGATGGTACCCAGCGGGATGTTAGCAAGACCCGAAACGCCCAGGATGATCATGGTGACGGCGGGGCCGGCCGTAAAGAACAGGATACCCACGGCGCCCTGCTCGGACTCGTCGCCGAACTCGCCCATGATGCCCGTGTAGAGCGCCATGTTGCAAAACGTAATGCCGCCGATGATGGAAACCGAGCTCAGGCCCAAAAGGTTGTCGTTAAAGAAATACGCAACACCAAGACCCAGCGCGGCTGCCACCACAAGCTTAGGAATCAGCACAACGATGCCGGTCTTGATGGCGCCCGGCGTGGACTTAAAGCTGATGCCAGCACCCACAAACAGCAGGATCGCGGCAACGATGGTGTTGGAACCACCGCGGCAGGCGGCGGTAAAGAAGCCGCCGATCTCGAAGACCTGCGGGCAGAAGGTATTGAGCAAAAGGCCAACGATCATCGGGTAGATCATGATGTCACCCGGGATACGCGGGACTTTGAATTTCTTTTGCTCGTTGGCGGTCGCTTCCTGTGCCATGAAACTCCCATTTCCGCTGACGCAGAACAAAAGCCCACGTCACACTTTGCTACAGTAAAGTTTGACCATGGTACCAGAAGAAGCAGACCGGCTCGGTGAGAAATTCGATTCGTTGTGCCGGGACGCTAAACGTGCCCCGCTCTTATATGAAGCTCAAAACGATATAGAACACGATGCCCGAGACGCAGCACCACAACATCGACTTTGTCTTGATTGCCACCGCCACGACGCCGGCGGCCGCAATCCAGGGAATCAAGCCCTGCCACAAGCCGGCGTCGAAAGCGCCAGGGCTTATCAAATCGTTGGCGACCAGCGCCGCAAAGGCGGCAGGCGGAATATAACCCAAGGCCTCGGTAACGCGGGGCGACAGCGTTCTCCCGCGCAAGGCAAACGCCGGGGCAATGCGGAAAAACGCGATGGCCGCCCATGACGACAGCCATAGGACCAAAAACTCATTAACGGGCATCGCGAGCGCCCCTTCCCTCGGCGAGGACATCGCACGCGAGTGCCGTGACAACGCCGACGAGCACACTTGCCGGCACGGCGATATTCGTCCACCCCAAGAACTTGCATATGGCGACGGACACCGCAGCCAAACCGGCAGGTACGACATTGCCGCGCGACAGTCGCTGCGAAAAGAGTAGGCAGATAAAGAGCGATGTGCAGACAAAACCCGCAATAGCGGTGGGAACATCGACAACGGCGCCGACGATGGCGCCCGTCGTACACGAAACGCCCCATGTTGCGATGAGGATCACGTTGAGCACAAAGGACTCGAGCGGACCCCAATCCTCCCCTTTAACCAACTTGGCAAGCGAGATGCCATATGCCTCCTCGGTAAGCGTCGCGGCAACAGCCAGCGTCTGACGCTTCGAGGCACCCCTCAGATGCGGTGCGATCGATGCCGAGTAAAGCGCAAAGCGCGAGGAGATTGCGGCGACGCTCGCGACGATCGACGCCGCAGGCACACCCGCCAGCCACAGATTGCAGATCATAAACTGCCCGCTGCCCGTCACGAACGTGCTGCTCAGAGCAAAAACCATCCAGGGTTCCATTCCCGTCTGCGCCATAATCATTCCGCACGGCGCGGCTATCGCAACATAGGTAAGCATCACCGGCCAGACGGTTTTAACGATTTTGAGCACCATAGCGTTCCTCGTCCCGACAAGATTTCCGAGCCGCATGCAACGACGCGGCAGAACCATCGCCCGATGGCAACCGAGTTCACCTACAATTGCCACCGGATCGAAAGACACAGAAAGACACAACTTTTTAGGAAGTCATTATGACAGCTATCGATCGAACGCGGGCTGCCGCGGCCTTCAAGACCTACACCGATGCCTACGATGCCGCCAATCCGCGTATCGCGCTCAAAATCGAGCATACGTACCACGTTGCCGAGGCATGCGATGCCGTGGCACGCGAACAGGGCTGGTCACCGCAGGACATTGATCTGGCGTGGCTTTGTGGGCTGTTGCACGATATGGGCCGCTTTGAGCAGCTGCGACGCTGGGATACGTTTAAGGATGCCGAAAGCGTGAGCCATGCGGCGTTGGGCGTCGAGGTCCTCTTTGGCAAAACACCTGCAGATGCGCCCGCGGCAACAAGTATCCGCGACTTTATCGACGATCCGGTAGAAGACGAACTCATTCGAGCGAGCATTGCCTATCACAGCAATTTCCGTCTGCCCGCGCAGCTCGGCGAGCGCACGCGGCGCTTCTGCGATATCGTGCGCGATGGCGACAAGATCGACATCATGCGCACCATCGCCGACAGTACCGTCGACACCATCCTCAAAGTGAATGAGGACGCGTTTCTTGCCAGCCACTTCTCGGCACCGACGCTGGCCGCCTTTGACGAGCACCGCTGCGTCACGCGCGATGAGCGCAATGAGCCCGCGGACTACTTGGTGGGGCTTATCTGCTTTATGTTTGAGCTTGTCTATCCGGCAAGCCGCGCGCTGGCGCGCGAGCAGGGCGATATCTACCGCCTGCTCGACGCGCCCTTTGGTATCACGCGCCCCTTCACCGATTCCGCCACGCAAGCGACCTGGGAGCGCCTAAAGGACGAGCTGCGCAGCTGGCTGGCAAGTGCCTAGCACTCAAGCTGGGCCAGCAGCTCCTCAACGACCTCGACGGCGTCGCCGACGACCTTGTACTGGGCGACGCCGAAGATGGGGGCATCTGGGTCCTCGTTGACGGCGATGATGCACTCCGCACCGCCGATGCCGGCAAGATGCTGGATGGCACCCGAAACGCCGATGCTCATAAGGAGCTTAGGCGAAACCGACACGCCCGTCTGGCCAATCTGGTGGCGATACTCCAGCCAGCCCGCCTCCACGACGGGTCGCGTGCAGCCGAGCTCGGCACCCAGGACTTCGGCGAGCTTTCGCATCAAGGGTAGGTTTTTCTTGGAGCCAATACCGCGACCCACAACAACTAGACGCTCGGCATCGGCAATCGAAGCCTGCTGGCCCCATTCCTCGGCGGGAATCGAAATCTCGACACGAGCCTTGGCGTCTTCCGCAAGTAATACCTGGGTAATCGTTCCGGAGCGGCTATAGTCAAAGTCGGGCGCCTTAAAGATGCCGGGGCGCACCGTTGCCATCTGGGGACGGTGGTTGGGGCAGATAATGGTGGCCATCAAGTTGCCGCCAAACGCCGGACGCGTCTGTTGCAGCAGGCCCGTCTCCGTATCCATCGAAAGCACGGTGCAGTCGGCCGTAAGGCCCGTCCGCAGGCGCACGGCAACGCCAGGCGCCAGCTCGCGGCCAAAAGCGGTCGCACCGTACAGAATGGCTTCGGGCTTGCGCTCGGTTACCAAATCGCAAATCAAGCGAGCATAGACCTCCGCATCGTTTTGGCGCAGTCGCTCGTCGCGGCAGACCACGACCTCGTCGGCACCGGCGCAGACCAGATGTTGCAGGTCCTTAAGCGAGCCCTCGGGGCCCATGCCGGCCAATGCTACCAGACGGCAACCGCGAGCATCGGCAAGCTCGCGCCCCTTGCCCATGAGCTCGAAGGCCACGGATGCCACGGCATCGCGCTCGTCAGTCTGCACGAATACCCAAATGTCTCGATACGCATCGAGGTCAACCGCGCCGGCAGCCTCGTCGCGCTCGATCGAAATGGCATTGACGGGGCAAGCATCGACGCACCCGCCGCACAAGATACAGCCGTCGGTCACATGGGCGCAGCGGTTGGGGTGCTCGCCCTCCACCACAATGCCACCCGAGGCACAGGCGCGAACGCAGCGACCACAGCCAACGCATGCCTCGCTATCGATTATCAGTCCGCTCATCTATGCCATCCCCTCGATAATCCTGGCAAGCTTTGCCGCCTGCTCGACCGGCGTGCCCTCGATGGCCTCACACGTTTGGTCGCGGTCGGGCACAAACGAGCGCACGACCTGCGTCGGTGATCCAGTAAGGCCGCAACGCGAGGGGTCGGCATGCACATCGGTAGTACAGACCACCCGCACATCCGCATCTTCGGCCGCGCGAATGCCGGCGATGCTCGGCATGCGCAGCTGGCCGATCTCCTTGGCGGTCGTCATCGTGCACGGCATCTCCAGATAGACCGTCTCCTCGCCGGCGTCACAGCCGTGGACAAGCGCCAGCGCACCGCACGTCGTAAAGCCCGCACTCTGCACGCAGCTCACATCGGTCACGCAGGGAATCTCGAAGGCGCCGGCCAGCTCGGGGCCAATCTGGGCAGTATCGCCATCCACCGCCATCTTGCCGCAGATGAGCAGATCGAAGTCCTCGTCGAGGGCCTCGATACCGCATTTGAGAGCATAGGTGGTCGCCAACGTGTCCGCGCCCGCAAAAGCACGGTCGGTGAGCAGCAATGCATCGTCGGCGCCGCGGGCAATGCAGTCGCGCAGCAGCGATTCGGTTGCAGGGATACCCATCGACACCACCGTCACGCGTACATCCATGCCAAAGCCGATAAAGTCGTCCT
>URTB01000084.1 GCA_900550595.1 uncultured Collinsella sp. | reverse complement strand
TGTTCGATCTTCCCGGCGTACGCCTTTAGCATGTTCTACGAAAACATGTCAGGCTACCTGCGCGGCTTTGGTATCTCGCTCACGCCCGCCCTCATCACCATGATCTGCGTCTGCGGCATCCGCTTCTATTGGGTGTTCTGCGTGTTCCCGCACTTCCGCACCTTTGCGAACATCATGATGGTCTACCCCATCAGCCTGGGCACCACGGCATTCTTTATGGTCGTGGCGGTACTACTCTGCCACCCGGCACGCACCTATCGCGCCACCCAAGCCAAAGCGACAACCCGCTAAACACCGCACTCAACGCCACGCCAGTCATTAATTGACAATATGCGAGCTCATATAGTCGATAAAGTGCCTCGTGGCGATGGGCATGGTGTCCCAGCTGCGCCAGGCGGCCACCACGTCGCGCGAGGGGGCATGCATGATGGGCCGCACACGAATATCGGCTCGCATGCCCTCCACAGTACGACGGTAGAGCATGCTCACGCCTAGGCCCTCCTCCACCATCGCCATGATGGTGTAGTCGTCGGTCACCTCACTCGTCACGTGCGGCGACAGCCCATGCGCTGCGAATGCATCGAGCACCAGGCTCTGTTCGCCCTCATCCAGCAGCACAAACGGCTCGGACGCCAGGTCGGCGAGTGTCACCTTTTCCTTTGCCGTCAGCGGATGCGCGGCCGGCAACAATGCCACCAACTCGTCGTGATAGACGACGCGCTTCTCGAGCCCAGCGGTAAATCCGCGTGCCGTAAAACAAAAATCAACCACGCCATCGTGCACCCATTGAGCGTTGCGCGTGTAATCGCCCTGCTTGAGGGTAAAGTGCACGCCCGGATGCAGGGCCCCAAAGTCGCGGATCACACGCGGCAGCACGGTACGACTCACGTTGGTAAACGTCGCGATACGAATATCAGTCGAAGAGAGCCCCAGCAGCTCCTGGCGCTTGCCCTCGAGCTCGGCCTCGGCAGTTACGATTTGGCGCAAATACGGCAGGTACTGCTTGCCGTCGCGCGTAAGCGACACACCCTGCTTGCCGCGCTCGATAATCGTGGTGCCCAGCTCGCGCTCGAGCGCCTTGACGGCCTGGCTCACCGCACTTTGCGTATAGCCCAGCTCGTCCGCCGCACGTTTCAGGCTGCCGCAATCGACCACCATACAAACAATCTGATACCGCGATGCCATCGTGCCTCCACATCGATGTAGCTGTAAAACGTTTTGCCAGGGCTTTTTCTGCCAACATTAGTATTTCTTAATCATACTGAAGATACATTCGCTTTACTACATCCACATCTGGGAGCAGAATCCTTTTTACGAAACCGTTCTGTAACAAAAGGAGTCCCATGGATCGCAAAAAAGCAATCGCGCTCTCATTTTCCGTTCCCGTCGCATGGGGCTTTTCGTACCCCCTCATGAAGATCGGCATGGACAGTATGAACGCCACGAGCATCGTTGCGCTGCGCTGCATCATCGCCTTTGTGGCCTGCCTTTTGCTCTTCCACAAGCGCGCTTTCCGCATCAACCGCGACCTTATGGTCCGCGCCGCCATCATCGGCGCCATTATGGCAACCGAGCTCACCTGCATGTGCTTGGGCTCTAGCCTCACTTCTGCCTCCACTGCCGGCTTTTTGCAGAGCCTGACGGTCGTGATCGTGCCGTTTGCCAACGCCACCTTGCTGCGCCGCGCCCCCGAACGCAAAGTGCTCGTCGGCACTACCATCGTCACCTGCGGTATGTTGCTGCTCTCGGGCGCCGACTTCACCAGCCTGAACCCGGGCGCGCTCATCATGCTGCTCTCCGCTTTTGTCTATGCCGGCCATATCATTGTGGCGAAGCGCTTTGTCGAAGATGTCGACCCGCTGGCTCTGGGCGTTTGGCAGTTGGGCTTCGGAGGCTTGTTCTCGGGTATCGCCGCATTCACCTTTGGCGGTTTCACGCTTCCCGGCACGCCGAGCGAGATCATCGTTGTCGTCGCACTCGCACTCATCTGCTCTGCCTATGGCTTTATCACCCAAACACTCGTGCAGCCCCACGTGCCCGCCGAGACCACCGGCTTCGCCTTCTCGCTCGAGCCAGTCTGCTCCGCCGTCTTCTCGTTCTTCCTGGTCGGCGAGGTCCTGAGCCCCATCGCCTTCTTTGGCGCCGCTCTCATCCTCACCGGCGTCATGGTGGCAACCGTCGAGCTTCCGCGCCTTCGCGCGCATGGACAGGCTCGTATGGCAGGAGCGCCCGAGCGCGTCTCGTAGTCCCCACTCCTTATGCAGCCGCGGCATAAAGGTCTCAGGTGCGCCTTTACAATAGATACCAACAGAGCATCTGCCATAAAGGAGCCCCATGGACACCGCAACTCGCAACCGCAACATAGCAACTTGGTTGGGCGATGCACCGCAGCCGGTACGTGACACTACGAACCAGCTGCTCGAGCGCATCGCCCTTTTGCGTGCCGAGCAGACTATCTACCCGGCACAAGACGACATCCTCAATGCCCTCGCCTACACGCCGGCCGACCAGGTCAAGGTTGTCATCTTGGGTCAGGACCCCTATCACGGGCCCAACCAGGCCATGGGGCTGTCGTTCTCGGTCCCCACGACGCAAACCAAGTTGCCGCCGAGTCTGCGCAACATCTATAAGGAACTCAAAGCCGATCTGGGTTGCCCCATTCCCGCCACGGGAGACCTAACCCCATGGGCACAACAGGGCGTCCTGCTCCTCAACACCACGCTCACCGTGCGCGAGCATGCCGCGAACTCGCACGCCAAGCTGGGCTGGAGCACCCTGACTGACTATGTTATCGAACGCTGCTGTCAGCTGCCCCAGCCGGTAGTCTTTTTGGCATGGGGCCGCTTTGCCCAGCAGATGGTCGAAGGCAAGCTCGTCACAACTGGTGCGGGCAAGACAACCGACAAGTTCTGTCTGGCCTCTACGCACCCCTCGCCGCTTTCGGCCAACCGTGCCACGGCAGAACTCCCCGCTTTTATGGGGTCGCGCCCCTTCTCGGCAGTCAATCGGCTACTCGAACAGCACGGCTCGACCCCCGTCAACTGGACTTGCCTCAGCTAAAAATCGATACATCAAAAACGCGCCCGAAGGCTTCCCATCGGGCGCGTTTCTTATTCGGGCCAAATAAATTGTGTGCGGCCGGCCTCGCCGCCATCGATCAACAGACTCTGCCCGGTCATAAACCGGTTAGTCACGCCCACAAAGTAGATCCACTCGGCGATCTCTTGGGCAGTGGCCCAGCGCTTAAGCGGCGTGAGCTCCATAATCTGGCTCCACAGGTGTTCGTCTTCCATCACGCAACGGTTGAGCGGCGTGATAACGCCACCCGGGTCCACACTGTTGGCAATGGCCTGCGGCGCCAGGCGGTTTGCAAGGTTCTTGGTGTAGGCGATAACGCCGCCCTTGCTGGCGGCATAGGCGGGAAACTCCGATCCCGTATGCCCGCTCGCCGACCCCACATTGACCACGGATTTGATAGCCGGCGCAGGCTTGGCGGCGAGCCCCTCCCCCACAAAGGCGTAGCGCTCGGTCACGTTGATGGTGCCACACAGGTTGGCGGCGATATCGTCGGCCGAATCCTGCGTACCGGCAACGTTCACGATCACTTGGGGTTCAAGGTCGCCTGGAAACGAGCCCGGTTCGCGGACATCAACAATTAGATGGCGGTAGCGCTCGTGTTCGATTGCCGCCGGCAGCAGATCAAAGCCCACGACCTCGTGGCCCTCGTCCAAAAAGCGCTGCACGCATGCGGCTCCGATACCGCCCGAAGCGCCCGTGATCAAAACCCGCATACTTGCTCCTTAGGCGGTTGCGTGGCGCTCGAGGTACTCGGAACCCACATTCTCGCGCTCCCAGCCGCGCACGACCTTGTAGCCCACGGGGCTCAGGAAGACCTCGCACAGCAGCTCGGCAACAGCGCCGGTCAGCGAGCACATAAGGACCTGCACCCAGGTCCAACCAAAGAACGTGTGGCTCACTACAATGGCAAAGACCAGGTTGTCGATAAACTGGCCAACACCCGTGGACACATAGGAGCGGAAGGCGAAGCTCGCAAAGTTATTCTTTTTGAGCATACGGCCGAGCGACTGGTTGAGCGTGGAGTTAACCACGGCAGAGACGAGCATTGCCAGCGAAGAGCCCAGCACCACGTACCAGGTGCCGCCGATGGTGGCGTTAAGGGCAGTGTTAACCTCGATCATGCCCGTGTCGTAGTAGGCGCCCCACATACCGGGCGTGAGCGAGCATGCCCAAAAGCACAGGCTCACGGCCAGGTTGACCAGCAGCGCGAGGATAGAGATTTTGATGGATGCCTTGGCGCCAAAGCGCTTGCAGATCATGTCCTGGCACAAAAACGAAACCCAGCTCACCACAAAGCCGCAATCGAGTGCCAGATACGGCAGGCTGATGAGCTCTTTGTTGGCCAGCAGGTTCATCATGATGACACTCACGAAAAACAGCGAAACCGTTGCCGCGGGAATGCTCCGCAACAGGACCTTATAGTCCTCCATGACCTTCTTGATCATTATGTACTCCTTTGGTTTTAGGTTTAACGAGCAGGATATCGGACCCGAACTGCTCGGACGCCCCGGTCTTGAGACGACGGTGGGTATGATAGCCGCTCACACGGCATCAGGCAAGCAAACGGCGCGGCAGCCCCGCCAGGCCACCGCGCCGGCACACTAAAACGCTACGTTGCCAAACTCCGACAGGATAAGATCGGGGTTGTGATCGGTTGCCCAATCCACGTTCCACGGACTCGTAAACAGCAGCAGCTTGCCGCCGCGCATGTCCTCGACGCGCAGCGTGTCGCGCGTGAGCGAAAGGCCCGGGATATCGATGGTGTCGGGGTCGTTCTGGATCCAGCGAATGTCCGTATAGGGCAGCGGCTGGCGACGAACCTCAACACGGTACTCGGCCTTGAGGCGGCGCTCGAGTACCTCAAACTGCAGCACGCCGACCACGCCCACGATGACGCTCTCCATGCCGGCACCCAGGTCGCGGAAGATCTGGATGGCACCCTCCTGGGCAAGCTCCTCCATACCCTTGACGAACTGCTTGCGCTTGAGCGTGTCGACCTGCGTAATGCGAGCGAACATCTCGGGGGCAAACGTCGGGATCTGCGGATACTGCACGTGGCGCTTGCCGGAGCACACGGTGTCGCCGATGCTAAAGATACCCGGATCGAACAGGCCCACGATATCGCCCGCGTACGCCTCGTCCACGATGGCGCGGTCATCGGCCATCATCGACGTGCCCGTGGCAAGCTTGAGTTTGCGGTTGCCCTGCACGTGGAAGGCATCCATGCCGCGCTCGAACTTGCCCGAGCAAATGCGCACAAAGGCGATGCGGTCGCGGTGGTTCTTGTCCATGTTGGCCTGGATCTTAAACACAAAGCCACTAAAGTCGTCGCGGCAGGGATCGACCGGTTCGCTGGTGAGCGTATCGGTATAGGCGCGCGGCGTCGGGGCCAGGCGCAGGAACTCCTTGAGGAAGGGCTCCACGCCAAAGTTGGTGAGCGCCGAGCCAAAGAACGCCGGGCTCAGCTTGCCGCAGGCCACGGCATCCAAGTCGAGCTCGTCGCCGGCGCCATCGAGCAGCTCGATGTCGTTCACCAGGTTCTTATGGTTCTCTTCGCCGATGAGCTCATCCATGGAAGGATCGCCCAACTCGGCCTCAACCTCGGCGACCTTCTTAGTGGCGTTGGCGTGACCGTCGCCCTCAAAGGCAATGACGTGACGGGTCTGACGATCGAACACGCCGCGGAAGTTGCGGCCGCTGCCGATTGGCCAATTCATGGGATACGTATTGATACCCAGGACGTTCTCGATCTCTTCCATGAGCTCAAACGGATCGCGAGCCTCGTGGTCGAGCTTGTTCACAAAGGTGAAGATGGGAATGTGACGCAGCGTACAAACCTTAAAGAGCTTTTTGGTCTGGGCCTCGACGCCCTTAGCGCCGTCGATGACCATGACAGCGGCGTCGGCGGCCATAAGCGTACGGTAGGTATCCTCCGAGAAGTCCTGGTGGCCGGGGGTATCGAGAATATTGACGCAGGCGCCGTTGTAGGTAAACTGCAGCACCGAGGAGGTAACGGAGATACCGCGCTCCTTCTCGATGTCCATCCAGTCCGAGACGGCATGCTTGGCCGAGCTCTTGCCCTTGACCGAGCCGGCGGTCTGGATGCTGCCGGTATAGAGCAGCAGCTTCTCGGTAAGTGTGGTCTTACCGGCGTCCGGGTGGCTGATGATCGCGAATGTGCGGCGCGACGAGATTTCATCCGACAGGCTTGCCATGCGGATCCTTTCTTGC
>URTB01000083.1 GCA_900550595.1 uncultured Collinsella sp. | reverse complement strand
GTATTGTTGCTGTGGGTTTAATTCGACATGAAAGGGTGACTTTGGTGTCCAAGATGGATTCTACGCTCTCCTATATTACTGACCAGTTGAAGGCGCTTACCTCGATTGCTTCGCCTACCGGCTATACCCGTGCGGCGACTGATTATCTAATGGAAACGTTGCGCGATATGGGCTTTGGCCCTGAGCGTTCCAATAAGGGCAACGTGCTGGTTGAGCTTGGCGGCGAGGGCGAGCCGCTCGTGTTGGCGAGCCATGTCGACACCCTGGGCGCCATGGTGCGCTCCATTAAGGACAATGGCCGCCTGCGTCCCACGACGCTCGGCGGGCACCAGTGGTCTACGGCCGATGGCGAGAATTGCACCGTCTACACGCGTGACGGCAAAGTCTTTACGGGTGTGGTCCTCAACACCGAGCCTTCGGCGCATGTGGCCGATGAGCCGGTCAAGGCCATTGAGAAGAACATGGAAATCCTGCTCGACGAGAACGTTGACAGCAAGGACGATGTACTTGAGCTGGGTATTCAGACCGGCGACATCATCGCTATGGATCCGCGTACCACGGTGACGGAGAGCGGCTACATCAAGAGCCGCTTCCTGGATGACAAGCTGTCGGCGTCGATTCTGCTGGGTCTGGCCCGCGCCGTTGCTGACGGCGAGGTGTCGCTTTCGCGCAAGGTGTCGCTGCTCTTTACCGTGTACGAGGAGGTCGGCCACGGCGGCGCTTTCGTTCCGGCCGACACGCGCGAGATGATCAGCGTTGACATGGGTTGCGTGGGCGACGACCTGGGCTGCACCGAGCGCATGGTGTCGATTTGCGCCAAGGATTCGGGTGGCCCCTACAACTACGATCTGGTGACCACGCTGTCCAACATCGCGCGCGAGCTGGAGCTCGATTACGCCATCGATGTGTACCCGCACTACGGCTCCGACGTCGAAGCCACGCTCTCGGCCGGCTACGACATTCGCCATGGTCTGATCGGCCCCGGCGTGTACGCGAGCCACAACTACGAGCGCAGCCACATCGACGGTGTGCGTAATACCTTTGAGCTGGTTCGCGCCTACGTTCAGCGCTAGGGGAGCAGCTTACGACTCGGCTGACCAATCGCTAAGGCCCGATTTCTCGGGCCTTTTTTCGCTTCATTCTGTTTAGTATTATACTGTATGTAACTAATTAACTTAACGTTTGGAATACTTAACGAGGTGATGCGGCATATGAATGCATCTGAGTACTTATCTATGGGTGATGCTGCCTGCCTGCTGGGCGTTACGAAAGCCCGCATATCTCAACTTGCCGCATCGGGAACGCTCGCGTGCGATATTGTGGGCGGACGGAAGATGGTCGAGTACAATTCCGCGGTCGCTTATCAAAAGGTCCGCAAACGTGGACGCCGTCCTGCGGCCGATGTGGGGCGCAAGTTTACGCTGATGTCGGCCGACCATGAGGTCGCGCATGTCTCATTTGATCCGACGCGTGAGTTTCCCTTCGAAATCGCCGAGGTCCTCGATGCGCAACGAATGCCGTTTGGCACATGCTCGAGCTCTTCTCCTACGGTGAATAAACGGGAGCTCAACGTGTGGTGGGGCCATCGGTCGGTGCCTGACGTCCGCCCCGGGCTCGTCTCGCGCTATCGTGAACTGGGAATTGCCAGTGGCATCGAGGTTCCGGTTCGGTGCCTGGGCCTATCACTTTCGGATTGTTATTGGCTGCGACCGGCAGAATGCGACGGGCTCGAATGGCGAAACCTCAATTACTTCGAGAATGATTTTGAGCGATCGGCGCCCGAAGATCGTTCGGGTTGGCTGGAAGGCATCGGTCTTAAAAATCCGGATAACACGTCCGAGGGCGAGCTCCCTAAATCGTGGATAATCCGAAACGGCATTCGCGTTTTGGCTAAAGGGTGCGGGATGGACGATCAACGTCCCTTTAACGAGGCGGTTGCAACGGCTCTACATCGTCGCTTGCTGTTGGAGGGCGAGTTTGTTCCTTATACGGTTGAGCGGATGTTCAATGGCCCCGTGTGCCTGTGCGAGGATTTTCTTGACGGCCGCGAGGAATACGTTCCGGCTGTTTACGTTAAGGGCGCACTTGGTAGCCAGCGGGGAAACTCGACATACGATCGATACTGTTGCTACCTCGGCAAGCATGGTGTCGATGAGGCCGCTGTGAGAAGGTCTATGTCGCAGATGGTCGTTTGCGATGCCCTTTTGGCCAACAGCGATCGCCATTGGCGAAACTTCGGCATCATCCGCAATGTCGACACCCTGGAGATAAAACCTGCTCCGCTGTTCGATAGCGGCAACTGCCTGTGGTACAGCGTACCGACTGCCGTGCTCGCAGCTGGGGAGTTCGGGTTTGCTGCTAAGCCGTTTGGGCCCGACCCTTCCGTCCAGCTGGCGCTTGCGGACTCGCTCGATTGGTTCGACTCATCGCGGCTCAACGGATTTGTTGATGAGGCGATTGAGATTCTTTCGCAGAGCAAGTGGGCCACGGCGGAGGGTCGGCTCGAGTCCATTCGCCGCGGCCTGGAGCGTCGCGTAATCGAGGTTGGTGCCGCTGTTGAAGTGCTTCGACACGTGCGGCGATAATCCCGCGACTACCTGATGGCCGCCGTAACGGTGCCGCCGCCGAGGACGATGTCGCCGCGGTAGACGACGATTGCCTGGCCGGGGGCGATGGCTCGCTGCGGCTCGTCAAAAGTTAGCAGCATTTGCCCGTCTTCGTCACGCGTAAGGGTCGCTGCCTGGTCTTTCTGACGGTAGCGGTACTTGGCGCCCACGCGAATGCCGCCGGCATCGAGCTCCGCCTCCATGCGTGCGTCCGGTGCACTCCAGATCCAGTCGTCGGCTGTGAGCGCTGTGGCCGTCAGGTCCTCGGCCTCGCCCAGATGCACAATGTTGTTGGCGGCATCGACGCCCGTTACGTACACGGGATGCGCCATCGCGACGCCCAGGCCCTTGCGCTGGCCGATGGTATAGCGCAGCGCGCCATTGTGGCGCCCGACCACGCTGCCGTCGCGCCACACAATATCGCCCGGTGCAGCGGCATGTCCGCAGCGGCGCTCGATATAGCCCGCGTAGTCGCCGTCCGCGATAAAGCAGATATCCTCGCTCTCGGCCTTCTTGGCGTTGATGAAGCCCCGCTCGGCGGCAATGCGGCGCACGTCGCGCTCTTTGTCCAGCCCAGCCAGCGGAAAGATCGTGTGTGCCAGACGTTCTTGCGTGAGCGAATACAAAAAGTAACTCTGGTCCTTCTTGGGGTCCTCGCCACGGTGCAACTGCCAGGTGCCGTCGGATGCCTGACTCGTTTTGGCGTAGTGGCCTGTGGCGATGTAGTCGCAGCCCATATCCAGCGCCGCATCGAGCAGCGCACCAAACTTAATATGGCGGTTGCAGATGATGCACGGGTTGGGCGTCAGCCCCTCCTGGTAGGCGGTCACGAAGCGCTCGATAACATTGCGGTCGAAGGTCTGCTGCAGGTCGAGCACATGGTGGGGTATCCCCAGGCGCTCGGCGACGGCCTTTGCATCGGCGATGTCGCGGTCGACCTTGCTCATGCCCGTGATGGGATCGGGCACGGGGCAGGTGAGGCGCATGGTGGCGCCGACGCATTCGTAGCCCTGGCTTTTGAGCAGATAGGCAGTCACGCTGGAATCGACGCCGCCGCTCATGGCGACGAGCACGCGCTTGTTGTGCATGGGGAGGTTCTCCTTGGTGGCATGTGGCCAAAAAAGAAAAGCGGCGCGGGAGGCTGGTTCCGCGCCGCAGACATTGTAGCAAGTTCGGACGTCTCGTGGGACACCCTGATGGGATGGGCTCAGACTGCCGGGAGAGAGGAGGCCGGCTCGTCCCTGAGCTCAACCTATGGGCGACGGGCCCTAGTCCTGGAAGAGTGCCGTGGACAGGTAGCGCTCACCGGTATCGGCGAGCAGCGCCACGATGGTCTTGCCCTCGTTCTCGGGGCGCTTGGCCAGCTGCAGTGCGGCCCACACGGCGGCGCCGGACGAAATGCCCACGAGCACGCCCTCCTTGTGGCCCACGGCGCGGCCGGTGGCAAAGGCGTCCTCGTTCTCGACGGGGATGATCTCGTCATAGACCCGGGTGTCGAGGACGTCGGGCACAAAGCCGGCGCCGATGCCCTGGATCTTGTGCGGGCCGGCCTGGCCCTTGGAGAGCACCGGGGAGGTGGCGGGCTCAACGGCGACGACCTTAATCTCGGGGTTCTGCTCCTTGAGGAACTCGCCCACGCCGGTCACGGTGCCGCCGGTGCCAACGCCGGCGACGAAGATGTCGACCTTGCCGTCGGTGTCATCCCAGATCTCGGGGCCGGTCGTGGCCTTGTGAATGGCAGGGTTGGCGGGGTTCACAAACTGGCCGGCGATGATGCTGTTGGGCGTCTCCTTCTGCAGCTCCTCGGCCTTGGCGATAGCGCCCTTCATGCCCTTGGAACCGCCGGTGAGTACGAGCTGTGCGCCATATGCCTGCATAAGCTTGCGGCGCTCGACGGACATGGTCTCGGGCATGGTGATGATCACCTTGTAGCCGCGGGCGGCCGCCACCGAGGCGATGCCGACGCCGGTGTTGCCGCTCGTGGGCTCGATGATGGTGTAGTCGCCGCCGCGCACGAGCTTGCCTGCCTTCTCGGCCTCGTCAATCATGTTCTTGGCGACGCGGTCTTTAACTGACCCGGCGGGGTTGAAGTATTCGAGTTTGACGAGCACACGAGCCTTGAGGTCCTCGTCGGCCTCAAAATGAGTGAGCTCCAGGAGCGGGGTGTGGCCGATAAGCTGATCGATGGACGTGTAAACCTTGCTCATGGTGAACCTCCAAAGTGTTCAAGTTGCTGGTTGCCGTGTGGTTTCACGGTGCGTGTAGCAGCTAAACCCATAAACCTTATAGGTTGTTCGTTTAGCTGTTGGGAAGCATACTAGACACTAAAGCCTAGTAATGCAATAGGAAATAGAAGATTATTACGAGCTGATTAACCATCTTGACCGGAACGGGTATTTTCAAAACCAATTTTTCGGCTAGAATTTCTACGGACTAAATGACCGAAAGGCAGCACTATACATGTTGGTTTCTACAAAGGGCAGATATGCCCTGCGCGTTATGGTCGATCTGGCCGAGCACCAGGCGGCCGGTCGCATCCCGCTCAAAGAGATCGCGGCGCGACAGGGGATTTCCGAGAAATATCTCGAGAACATCTTGGCTATGCTCGTGCGCGCCAACATGCTTTCGGGCATGCGCGGCAAGGGCGGCGGCTACGTGCTCACGCGCCCGCCCGAGCAGTACACGGTGGGCGAGATCCTGCGCCTGACCGAGGGCAGTCTGGCACCGGTTGCATGCCTGGATGGCGACTGCAAGGGCTGCTCACGCTCGGATGAGTGCCCCACGCTCGACGTGTGGAAGAACCTGGACAAGCTTATCAACGACTACCTCGACGGTGTGACACTCGATCAACTTGTCGCTCCCAACCATGGCTACGACTACGTCATCTAACCCACACCTGCCATTTGGGGACGGGGTAGAAATGGTAGATTCTCTCGCCCTTTGAGACTTGACAAATAAGAAGGCCGCCCATTTTTGCGATGGGCGGCCTTCGTTTTGGGCTGTTGAGACGGGCACGGCCGGAATGGCCGTTTTAGTCCTCGGCGATGCTGTCGAGGATGCTGCGCGTGATGGATACCAGGATACTGCCCATAAAGGCCGATCCAAAGCTGGCGATGGAGATGCCCGCGCCCAGCAGATTGACCGACAGGTAGCTGGCCAGCTCGAGCATAAAGCTGTTGACTACGAGCTGAAAAACACCAAGCGTAATAATAGTGAGCGGCAGTGAGATGACGGTCAGGAACGGTTTGACGAACGAATCGACAATGTTCAGGAACAGTCCCACAAAGGCAAAGCAGACCCAGGTCTCGGCAAAGCCGAAGGGTTGGATACCGGGGACGAGGAACGTGGCGATCGCGATGGCGATCGAGGTGAAGAGCCAGTTAAGCATAAAGCGCATGGCGTGAATCCTTTCTTGCGCCGGGATTGCTGGCGTCGCGTGAAGCGGCTTACGGCGGCGACCTGGATGGTTGCGCGGGCGCGCCGCGGTGTTTGGGCGCCCATTGTCTCAAATATTCGTGGAGCTTACGTGCGCATATGGTTTCTAAACGGCGTTCGTCCTGAAAAACGCGCCGCTGGCAGAGAGTCTTGTCGCTTTAGTTTGGTGGTGTGCTACACTGCTACGGGCAAAAGCCACAGGCGTTGCCCTATTGCATAGAACGGGTGAACGATGCCCGATGTCAGTATCAACTTCGATGCCTTTTGGCGGGTTTGGCGGTG
>URTB01000082.1 GCA_900550595.1 uncultured Collinsella sp. | reverse complement strand
CACAGCTTTCTACCGATTAGTCCGAAAATGGAACTTCGAGCATTTCGATGAGTTCAACCGTGCGGAGCATCTCGCGCCGACGGCATCCGCGTCCGTTAACCGAGACTTCGCCCATCTGGTTGTCATAGGGATCCTCGCGCATGCCATCGAAAGCAGGCACAAACTCGGCCTGGAATCGATTGTTGGCCACCATGCGCCACGGGTCGAGATTGCCAAAGTAGTGACGGCGGCGCCACTCCTCCCCCATCCTGCGAGCAGAAGATCCAAATGACACGTCGGCGTTGAGCCAACCGGTCTGCGGCGTATAGAACTCAGCCCAATCGTGCGGCCCCACCGAATCGGGCGCAACATACAGGCCGCTCTGCCAACGGGCAGGAACGCCCGCAATGCGGCACATGGTGATAAACGTGAGTGCCATAACACCGCAATCGCCGCGGAGCGAGTGTGCACAGTCATCGGCAATAGATCCCAAAAGCAGGTACGGTGGCTGATAGCGATAGTCGATATGCTGTGTCAGGTAATCATAGATAGCACGAGCGCAATCGAGCGGATCCTCGAGCCCGTCAATAACACACTCCGTCAGCTGTCGCAGGTACGGCGTAAACGCAATGTGCGGACGGTCCTCGGAGGTGTCCTCGGGCAGGGGCGCGTCCATACAGGGATGCGATGGGAGCGCGCCACCATAGATATCGCAATAGGCGGCATCAATGTGATAGCGATAGGTCACCGAGAATGAATGTTCAGTCGAAGATGCCCAAGAGGCAGTACGAGCCGAAACGTTTTCAGAGGCAACATTCCCCTCCGACGTCATATCGAGAACCTCGATATGAGACTGCTGGCGGCAGGCAGCGGCAACGGGTAGCCACGCGCGAACAGCCTCTCCCTCCAGAGCACCGGGGACAGACACGGATGCCTTAAGCATGATGACGCGAGCCAACCCGTTTTGCGACTCCATCTCCCTGAGCATCCGGTTACGCAGCGCGACGCCGTCCGTAGAATCGGGACGCAGGCCCGGAACCTCCTTGGGGTACACGCGAAGCGAATCGAGGAAGTTATCGAGAACAAACAGCTCGCCATCGATAAAGCGCCAGTCAATACGCTTGCGATTAATCAGGTCGTCAAACTGCTCTTCGGTAAACTCTGGCCACTCCTCGCGAATCATCGCAATGGCCCGATCACGCGACACCGAAAAATGAAGCGGCGTCTCGAGCATGCGATACCGCTCGGCACGAACACAAGCAGCCAGCGAAGGCTCAGGGTTCTGCTCCAGAAGGCGATCGCAGGCAGCAACAGCCTGCGTCAAATACCCGGCATCCTTAAGTCGAAGAATCTCGGGCGGCAGACCAATATCGAGATGACGAAAATCATCACAACAAACATCAACAGAGCAACCAACAGGGCCTTCGTCAATAACCTTCCCATCCGAAGGCAGCACATCAATAACAGCCATACCAAAACTCCAAGTCACTAGAACGCCTGAAGCCCATTGTAGCGAGATAAAAAGAAAGCCCCAATAAAGGAACCATCAACACCGATAAACGGTACCTGTTAAAAATGAATTCAGCCCAGTAACCCTGCGGCGTTAAACGAAGGAAGCCCCGTCCCCCGGAACTGTTTCCTTGGGGCGACATCTGGCGAAGCCAGGGCAAATTATTTAGCCCAGTAACCCTGTAGCGAGTTAACAAAGGAGGCCCCGTTTCCCCGGAGCTGATTCCGTCGCGCGACTTCTGGCGAAGCCAGGTGAGCGCGAGGGAAACAGCGTAGGGGAAACGGGGCCTCCGGCGGGAAGTTAAACCGCTACTTACGCCTTGTTGACGGAGCCAAACTCCTCCATGAGCTCCTTGGTGCGGGCAACGATGTTGTCGCGACCAGGCTTGAGGAGCTTGCGGGGATCAAAGCCCTTGCCCTGCTGATCCTTGCCAGCCTCGATGTACTCGCGGACGCCCTTGGCGAAGACGAGCTGCAGGTCGGTGTTGACGTTGATCTTGGAGATGCCCAGGGAGATGGCCTTCTTGATCTGATCCTCGGGGATGCCGGTACCACCGTGCAGAACGAGGGGCAGGTCGCCGGTCTGAGCCTTGATCTCGCCCAGACGCTCGAAGGAAAGGCCAGCCCAGTCGGCGGGATACACGCCGTGGATGTTGCCGATGCCGCAGGCGAGGAAGTCGACGCCCAGGTCAGCAATCTGCTTGCACTCAGCAGGGTCAGCGAGCTCGCCGTTGGAGGTCACGCCGTCCTCGGTGCCGCCGATGCCGCCGACCTCGGCCTCGATGGACATGCCCTTGGAGTGGGCAAGCTCAACGAGCTCCTTGGTGCGGTCGAGGTTAAGCTGGAAGGTCTCCTCGTGAGAGCCGTCATACATGATGGACGTGAAGCCGGCCTCGATGCACTTGAAGCAGTCCTCGTAAGAACCGTGATCGAGGTGAAGGGCGACGGGAACGGTAACGCCCGTGGCCTCGACGGCAGCCTTGACCATGTCGGCGCAGACCTTGAAACCGCCCATCCACTTAGCGGCACCAGCGGTGCACTGAAGGATCAGCGGAGACTTGGCCTCCTCGGCGGCCTGGAGAATAGCCAGGGTCCACTCGAGGTTGTTGGTGTTGAAGGCACCGAGAGCGTACTTGCCGGCCTCGGCCTTCTTGAGCATGTCTGCTGCGTTGACGAGCATAAAAGAAACCTCCTGTAAGGTTGCTCCGATAACGCCTGAGATTTTACCACGGCGTACCCGAGCATAAACGTTCGTTTGTTCACGAATATCGTCCAAACAGACTTTTTTTGACCGTTTGCCCTACGGAATCGACCCGTTGGGGAAAAATAGCTTGACGTTTGGACGTTCCTCGTGCTTCGGAAGCTGACTATAAAGCTACACCTGCATGAAAGGGTTCCGCATAAGCTCGCGTGCCACAGTGGTCGAATCGCCATGGCCGGTTAGGCAAACGGTATCGGGCGGGAGAAGCCGGGCGAGCTTGGAGAGCGAGCGCAGAATCGCCGCCTCGTCTCCTCCAGAAAGATCGGTGCGGCCGTGGCTGCCCGGGAATAGTGTGTCGCCCACAAAGGCAATGTTCCCCTGCTCGGTGGCAGCAAACAAGACGATCCCGCCCGGCGTATGACCTGGCGTCTCGATCACCTGCAGGCAGATATCGCCCACCTCGATAGCATCGCCTTCGGCGAGCAGGCGCGTCGGCTCCCCGGGGTCAGGCGTCTCAATGCCCCACATAGCTCGCTGTTCCTCGATGTTCGCATGCGGCACAGCTGCGTCCTTGCCGCACAGTTCGTACAGGGCGTCAGCGCCAACGGCGGCACGAACTCCAGCGACACCGCCAACATGGTCGGCATGACCATGCGTGCAGACAGAACCGAGCACTTGCACATCAGGACGTTCGGCTCGGATATGCGCAACGAGGCCTTCGCCTTCCCAAGCGGGATCGATAATCAAGCATTCGCCACTCGAAATAACGGCGTAACTGTTGGTCTGGATGGGGCCGTTTACAAGCGCCTCAATCGAAGCCGTGCCCCGAGGGGTTAAGTCCAAAGCCGCAGCGTCCATGCGTGCGCCCTCCTTCTATAAACGTCGAGGCACCAAACGATGCCTCGAACGTAGCCAATATCATTACTGTCGCGCGCTCGTTACGCCTATACGCGACGCTTGAGCTGAGCCCCACCCTCGCCAGGCATCAAACGGCGTGCGTCATAGACCGAGTCGACGCTGCTAATGGATGCCAGTAGCGGATCCAGGCCGCTCGCATCCGAAATTTCGACCATAAAGCGCAGGGTTGCAATACCCTCGCGGTTAGTCGAGGTGGCGGCGGAAAGAATATTGCCGCCTGCATCGCCAATGGCGATGGTGACGTCCTTGAGCAGGCCCATGCGGTCCAGGCACTCGACCACAATCTCGACCTGGAAAAGCGTATCGGCAGCACCATCCCACTCTACGTCAATCATGCGCTCGGGATGTTCCATAAGGCCCTTGACGTTGGGGCAGTTGGCGCGATGCACCGAAACGCCACGACCGCGCGTGATGAAGCCAACGATGTCGTCGCCCGTCACGGGGTTACAGCAATGAGCCAGACGGACCAGCAGGCCGCTGTTGCTCTCGCCCTTGACGATAATGCCGTTACTGGCGCTCTTACCGCGCTTTTGCGGCTTGCGGTTGGATCCGCGGGCAGGCTGCTTTACGACCTCGGCGATAGCCTCGGCCTTGGTGAGCTGTTCCTCGGGCTTGGGGTCCAAGATTTGCTCGACCTTATTGCCCACAGCGCGCGGGGCAACCTTGCCCGCGCCAACGGCTGCAAAAAGGTCCTCAAGCTGCTTGAAGTTAAACTGCTCCGCCACGGCGTTGAGCGCACGCGTGGATCGTGGCGTAGAGATGCCATACCCGCGCTTACGCAGGTCCTTGGCCAGTATATCGCGGCCGGCGGCAGCGTCGTCGTCCTTGGTCGCGGCGGCGAAATAACGGCGAATCTTTGACTTGGCCGAAGGTGTCTTGACGATCTTGAGCCAATCGCGCGACGGCTTAGAGCTCTTGTTAGTCAGAATCTCGACACGGTCACCCGTCTTGATCTCGTGCGTGAGCGGCGCCACCGCACCGTTGATCTTGGCGCCGACACAGTGGTTACCGACCTCGGTATGAACGGCGTAGGCAAAGTCGAGCGGTGTAGAGCCGGCACGAAGCGCCATGACCTCGCCCTTGGGCGTAAAGACAAAAATTTCCTGGTCGAACAAGTCGACCTTCAGCGAATGCAGGTATTCCTTGGCATCGGTGATCTCGTCAGACGCCGCCCAGTCGAGTGAGTGCTTGAGCCAGTTGATCTGGTCGTCCAGACGCTGCGCATCGTTAGTCTTGGAGGCAGACGATCCGCCCGACTTCTTATACAGCCAGTGGGCAGCGATGCCGTACTCGGCCTGCTCGTGCATTTCGTAGGTTCGAATCTGAATCTCGAGCGGACGGGCCGTGGGGCCGATAACCGTCGTGTGAAGCGATTGGTAGTTATTGACCTTGGGCATGGCGATATAGTCTTTAAAACGACCGGGCATGGGATGCCACAGGGTATGCACGGCACCAAGCGTGGAATAGCAATCGCGCACCGAATGAGTGATGACGCGCAGCGCCACCAGGTCGTAAATCTCGGAGAACTCCTTGCCCTTGCGCTTCATCTTTTGATAGATGGACCAATAGTGCTTGGAACGACCGTTGATCTGGAAGCCCTCAAGACCAATGCGATTGAGCTCATCGGTGAGCGTCTTGATGGTCTCGGCCAGATAACGCTCGCGAACCTCGCGCGACTCGGATACCATGCGCGAGATGCGCTGGTAGGCATCGGGCTCCAAGTAGAAAAAGGACAGATCCTCGAGCTCCCACTTGATTGAACTCATACCCAGGCGGTCGGCCAAAGGCGCGTACACGTCCATGGTCTCGCGTGCCTTAAACAGGCGGCGGTCCTCGCGCAGAGCGGCAAGCGTGCGCATGTTATGCAGGCGGTCGGCGAGCTTGACGATGATGACGCGGATGTCCTTGGACATGGCGAGGAACATCTTGCGCAGCGTAAGCGCCTGCTTCTCGTCCATGCTGTCGACTTCAATGTTGGTGAGCTTGGTCACGCCGTCGACGAGCCCCGCCACGGTTTCGCCAAACAGACCCGAAACATCGGCAAGCGAGGTCTCGGTGTCCTCGACGGTATCGTGCAGCAACGCGGCGCACACCACATCGCAGTCCATCTTGAGGTCAGCCAGAATGATAGCTACCTCGACGGGATGGTTAATGTACATCTCACCCGAGCGCCGCTTTTGGTTGCAGTGCTTCTCGGCAGCAAAGCAGTAGGCCTGCTCCACCTTGGAGAAGTCGTCCTCGTTCATATATTTGAGGCACAGACGCTCCAGCTTGTCGTAGCTGTCCGCCATAATCTCGGGCGGCAGCTCATCGGCATGCTTATAGTGCTCCATCTCCGAAAACGGCTGGAGGGTGGAATCATGGGCGGTACGGGCTGCGGCGTCCATCGAGGTCCCCTTCCCCTAGGCCCGCGGTACGATCGGGCGGTTAACTTTGGCTAGCATATCAGAAGCGCACGAATCGAGTGCCCAGCTCCGAAAAGCCGTGAACTCCATGCGCGAGCGCAAGCCCTCCAAATAGCGAATTGACCTGCTTAATTGCACGCGACCGGGGTTTTCCGCCATCGCGATGCGACGCGTATCGTCAAACCCCGAAACGCGGCAGAAACCGAGTTCTTCGAAGATTCCCAGGCCGCTTTCCACTGAGCGCTCGTCGACCGGCGTGCGGGCATCGATGGCAAGACACATCTGCGCAATGTCGATATCGCTCGCGCAGAATGAATCGTCCCCCGTCTTGCCACGGTTGGAGC
>URTB01000081.1 GCA_900550595.1 uncultured Collinsella sp. | reverse complement strand
GGCTCCGGTCTCGTGGGCTCGGAGATGTGTATAAGAGACAGTGCCGATATCGTTCGCTGCCAGAACGTGCTCATCGCACTTGCCGACAACACGCTCTGGAGCGCAAGCGGCCAAGTTGGGGCATAATAAGCCACGAACAAACCGACTCGCACGTTAGGACCGCCCATGAAAGCACTTCCGTTTCCCTGCATCCGCCCAGCTCAGGACCGCGTGCTCGAAGCGCTGCCGCAGATGGGCGGCATCCTGAGCGGCAACGACGCCCTGCGCGGCGCGATTGCCGATGGGCTCATGCTCAAGGATCCGGGCGCAGCGTATTACGTGTACGAGTGTTCGGGAGAGCCGGGACGCGTAACGGGCGTTGTGGCAATTTGCCCGGTCGGTGTACTGACGGGCGACGACGCGCCCTCCGCAGATGCGGCCGCAGCCGCCCGTACAATCGCCGAGCTTAAGGTGCAGCCGCGCCCCGTGTCGCTCGCCTACGAAGCCTCGCCCGTCATGGATATCATCCTCGGTGCCGCCAAAGAGGGCGCGTCGCTCTATGCCGTCACCGACCCCGCCGGCATTACGCACCGTGTGTGGGAGGTCAAGCGCGAGGACGCCGTTGCCGCCATCCGAGCCATGCTCGACCAGGCACCGGAGCCGACGCCGGCAGACGACCCCACCTATGCTGCCGCGCTAGCAGGGGCGGCGCAGCTCCTGGCAGACGAAGCCCGCGCAGCCGGCGCCTACACGGGCAAAGAGCCGTTCAACTTTACCGTTGCCGCGTTATTCCCCGCCGCGCAGGTTGCCGGCGGCGCACCGCAGGTTCCGACGGGTTTGCTGACCCACCAGATCGCACGGTTCTAACAGGGCCTAAACGCCCGGCACAAAGACTCGGCAGCTCGACAAACAAGGGGCGGGGATACATGCGCATGCATCCCCGCCCCTTTCGCATCGAGCAATGATGTCGGCAATCCGCATCGCCACGCCCGCGCTACCCGCGCTGCGGACCCGCTGCCGCCACGAGCGGCTCAAGACCCAGCTCGCGCGCATAATCTTCTTGCGTAAAGACTTCGACCAGTTCAAACGTATCCGTCGCATCGTCAAACGCAAAATGCAGCACCGAGCAGTTGCCCGGAACGCGCTCGCGCTCGTCGGCCGCCGCTCCCCTCACGTGGTCCAAAAATTCCTTGATGGACGAGGCGTGGCTCACCGCGAGCACGCACTCGTGGTCCGGACGTCGCATAAGATCGGTCAACGTCGCCACCATGCGCTCGCGCACCTGCATCTGCCCCTCGCCGCCAAATTGGCGGTAGAAGTCACGCCACGGACGTTCGGGCATAAGCATCACGCGCTCGGCCTCAAAGTCGCCAAAGAACCACTCGCGCAGGCCGTCCAGACGCTCATACGCCAAGCCCGGCCACAAGTTGGCGATAGTCTGCTCGGTGCGATGAAGTGTGGAGGTGTAGGCATGGTCGGGCTCAATGCCGCGCGCACGCAAGAACATGCCGGCGCGCGCCGCCTGGTCGCATCCCAGCTGCGTGAGAGGCGAGTCGCTCCAGCCCTGGATAATGCGCTTAAGGTTGAATATCGTCTGTCCATGACGGACCAGATACAGATCCTTATTCATAGGGGGGTCCTTTCGCTCGTTACCAATCAAGGAGCGAAAACGCCCCATCACAATAGCCAAAATGAAGCACGGCGCCGTTGTCGAGCTGTTCTCCCCCGCCGGCCACATACTCAAGAAACTCCTGGCAGGCTGAGCCGTGGGAAACGGCCAGCACGCAGTCGTGCCGAGGCCGGGCCATAATACGAGACAGCGCCGCGACCATACGTGCGCGAAGCTCACTTTCCGACTCGCCACCAAAGACGACCGGATAATCGCCCCAGGGTTGCGCCGGCATCTCGCGGTTTGATGTGCCCTCCAACGATCCCAAGTGCCACTCGCGCAGGTCGTCGACCAGCTCTATGGGAAGGCCCTCACCAACGATCAGCTCTGCCGTACACCGTGCCCGACCCAACGGAGACGAATACGCATGGTCAAAGGAGATGCCGCGCGCCTCAAACGCCGCGCGCGTCGCCAGTGCCTGCTCGCACCCGCGCGCCGTAAGCGGCGAATCGTGCCAGCCCTGCAAAATGTTCTGCACATTGAGCTCAGTCTGCCCATGCCGCACCAAATACAGATCGGCCACATGCCCTCCCCTCGTACCACCACAAAGGGGACGGTCACCTTTGTGGTGGTTTACCGCCGGATCACGCCGCGGCGACGCTCAACTACACCAGTACGTCGGCGAGTGGACGCTTGGGTACGTGGTGTACCTGCGCCTCGTCACGCCAGTAATTAATAGAGCCGTCGGGGTTGGAATCAATTGCATCGATCACCTGTGTCTCGGCGGGAACGCCAAAGACCATGATCAGCTTGACCTCGTACTTGTCGCCGTCAAGTCCCATGACATCAATCGCACGAGGCGGAAAAGCCTTGAACATGCACGCCGCCACCTCGGGCGTAGCGCTGCGGGCGGCGAGCATCATCGTCTGCGCGGCGATACCAGCGTCTGCCTCGGTGATTGGCGCGGCAGGCTTGCCCGGAGCGGGACGCTCTGCAAGGATCGCGATATAGCCGGTCGGGCGCTCGCCCTCGACAGGACCCGACCAATCCTTGAGCGCACCAGCCCATGTGAGCTTTTCAAATAAGCTCGAACACTCCTCGGCGTCGCTCACCACATGAAAACGCAGACGCTGAGCATTAGCGCCGCAGGGAGCCAGGTGCGCCAGCTCTGCCAGCTCAAGCAAAAACTCGCGCGGTACGCGCATGGACTCGTCAAATCGACGGCATGTGCGGGCACGACGGACCAGCGCGTCAAACGATTCCAGACCGAGCTTTTCGCAACCTTGCTTTGCCATCGATTCGACACTCGACGGTGCCTCGGGAACTGCTTCGTTCATAGGGACCCCCAATACAAGCCAATTGTCCTTAGGAAAATCTAACCTAAAACGTAGGCAATAACGAACAGAGCTGCAATGTTCTACACCTGTTGAATAGAAAATCGCGACGTGGGGAACAACGGAAACAAATCGGGGCCTTTGGGTTACACTTCGTCCTCCCCGACCCATACGCCGGCGCCTTTAGGCGATACTGGTTGTAACGATTAAGTCTTACGCCGCACGGAAAGGAGACATCATGGGCATCTTTAAGAACGATGACCAGCAGTCGAACCTGTTTGGATTTGACGAGAAAAGCATGGCAGGCAAGGCAATCAAGGCCGTGCGCTGGATCTACGCCATCACGGGTGTCATCGCACTGCTTGCTGGCATCGCGCTGCTGTTTGCACCCGCCAAGTCCCTCGTCTTCCTGACGACCGTCCTGGGCTTCTACTTTATAATCACGGCAGCCATTAGGCTGTTCACCGCCATTTTTGAGCCGCTACTACCCGCCGGCTGGCGTGTGACGAGCATCATCTCCAACCTGCTCATCATTCTGGGCGGCGTCATAATTCTGCGCAATCAGGCCTTCTCGACCGCGACGCTCACCACGCTCGTGGTGGTCGTGGCGGGTTTCGGCTGGATCGTCGAAGGTGTCATGTCCATTCTGGAGTCCGAGCTTTCGTCTAACCGCGCCCTCGCCATCCTGAGCGGCGCGCTCTCCATCATCGCCGGCATGTTCGTGTTTATCTATCCGCTGTGGTCGGCAAAGATGCTCGTCATCTTTAGCGGCGCCGCGCTCCTGGTGTTTGGCGTGACGCTCATTATTCGTGCTATCCGCTTTGGCAAGCTGGTGCACTAGATGCCGCGAACGCTGTTTATTGATGCCGACGCCTGCCCGATTACGCGCGAGTCGATCGACTGCGCGCGGCGGGCGGGCGTTGCCGTGGTTATCGCCGGCAACAGCACGCAGAACCTGGAGCGGCACATTCGCCGCGACGACCCGCGCGATGCCGAGCACGCGCGACGCGGCTTTTGGGTCACCACGCTCGATGTGAGCGTGGGCGCCGATAGTGCCGACTTTGCCATTGTCGAACGTCTGCAGGCGGGCGACGTGGTCGTGACGCAGGACATTGGCCTGGCGAGCATGGTACTCGGCCGCGATGCCTCCGCCATCGGCGTGCGCGGGCGCGTGTACGACAAGGCGACCATCGACATGCAGCTGTTTATTCGTCACGAAGAAAAGAAGGTGCGCCGCGCTGGCGGTCGCACCCGCGGGCCAGCAGCCTTCACCAGCGAAGACCGCGCCCGCTTTAAGCGCAACCTCACCGAGCTGCTGCGCTAACCAAGGCAGATTTTTGGGAGATGCCTAAAAATCTGCCTTTTTGTTTTGGACGGTGTGAGCGCTCAGGATCCGTGGCTCAACAAAAAACGGGCTTCAAAATGCCATGCGTCGCCGCATTGTGCAGGCGCCGTGCATGGCTATTTTGAAGCCCGTTTTGTTAGGACTACTTAGAGGCCAAAGGCAGATAGGACGAGGCCCCAGCCAGCGCCGATGACGTACATCATGACCAGGAACACGGCGTTTTCGCGGGCGCTGCGGTTGGTGCGGAACAGCACCAGGTAGCCCACGCCGGCGGAAATGAGCGTGCCGGCAAGCATCGGCGCCAGTTGCAGCGCGCCTTCCAGATACAGCTGCGTAATGACCACGCTCGCCGAGCAGTTGGGGATCAGGCCGACAAGCGCCGAACCCAGGACGGCGAGCGTCTCGTTGCCGCGCAGGAACTGCTCGATTGCGGACTCACCAAAGGTCTCGAGCACGGCGACCAGAATCAGTGTCACCAGGAAAATGAATACCGATACCTGCACGGTATGCGAGATGGCGCTGCGGATAATCGACAGGACGGGCGTACCTTCATGGGAGTGGGAATGACCGTGGCCGTGATGGTGTTCATGCTCGCCCTCATGACCGTGATCGTGGTCATGTCCATGTCCATGTTCGTGCTCGTCCTCGTCTTCATCACAACCGCAATGGTCGCGCTCGCACAGCTCATGGATGTGGTCGGCGCTCACGCCCGCCTCGGCCACCTCGTCGATGATGTCACCGCCGCTGTGGTCGTCATGCGCGCAGTTAACGTGCGCCGGATTGACAGTGGTCCCCAACACGGTACGACGAATCGCCGCATGCGCGCGGGCGTTGCGACGCAGGCCACGAATGGCAGCATCCACGATAAAGCCCGTGACCAGCGCGATCAGCGCTTTCGAAGCCAAAAGCATCGCCATAGTCTGCACGGGAACCTGCTCGGCAAGTAGCAGCGGCAGCATCTCGTCGGAGGTCGAGAGAAACACCGCCACCAGGGTGCCCAGCGTCACGACGCGACCGGCGTATAGCGTTGCCGCCATGGCCGAAAAGCCGCACTGCGGCACCATGCCCAGCAACGAGCCAACCACGGGGCCAGCGGCGCCGGCACACTTGATGGTACCGTTGACGCGATCGCCTGCCACATGCTCGAGCGTCTCGAGGACCAGATATGTCACCAACAAGAACGGCACCAGCGAGAGCGTGTCCTTGCCGGCGTCGAGCAGAATATCAATCAGCAAATCCATGACGGATGGAACCTTTCGTGTCTTTCGGCAGCATTGTAAAAGTCCTAGCGGTCAACTAGGGTATTGTAATTGTCCTAGGCGCGATGCCAATAGTTGCCCATGGTAAACTATCATCTCGCCATAACTCGATAAACCCGAGCCGCACAACACGGCCCGTCCAAGGAGCAGTTATATGAACGTTTCGCAAGCACTCGAATACGAGCGCCAACCGTTTATCCCCATGTTTATCTATGGCGATCACGGTGCCATGGAATCCGAGCGTCAGAAAGGCGAAGAGGCCCTCAAGGTGCTCGAGACCGAGTACTTTACCGCCGAGGACGACCCCGGCTTCGACTTTGCCACCGTGCGCGACCTGGCCGACCGCAACCGCGACCTGTGCGACCAGATTGGCGAAGCGCGCCTGCGCAACGTGACGCCCGCAACGCTTTCGCGCGGCCTGTCCGACGCCGACACCTGCGCCGCCATCGGCAAGATGCAAAAGCGCACCGCCGCGTCCGTCATGCGCGAGATCCGCGGCGACCGCGACGCACTCGGCGTGGCCTACGCTCGCAAGCCCATTCAGGCCACGGTGCTCGGCATCGACATCGAGACCACCGGCCGCGCACCCGAGCGCGGCTACATCATCAACGTGGGCTGGGAGATCATGGAGCTCACCAGCGACGCCGTCCCGCACGACGCCGAGGCACACTACTGCGGTCTGCCCGATATCTACCGCGGCGAGGATGTGCCGCTTTCGAATATCCACCACATCACCTGGGACGACATCGACGGCAAAACGCCCTTCCGCGAGAACAAAGAGCTGCAAAAGCAGCTGCTCAAGCTTATGAAGAAGTACCCGTACATGGCGCACAACGCCGCCT
>URTB01000080.1 GCA_900550595.1 uncultured Collinsella sp. | reverse complement strand
CACTGGTCGTTGAATGCCTGCTCGGTCATCTCGTCGAGGGTGTCGAGGAAGTACTTCTCGTCAACGCCGTACTCAGCGATGGTGTGCTTGACACCGATGAAGTCGCAGAGCTCGGTGAGCTTGGTGATGAAGTTCTCGAAGACCTCACAGTCGTCCTTGCCGTCGATGCCGCAGTAACGAGCCATCTCGGCGTAGTTGTGCAGCGCGTTGGGGTAAGGATACTGAGAGAAGGTTCCCATCTTGACAGGAGCCTCGGCGGCGTTGTAACGCATGACGCGGGTCAGGATGACTGCGTTTGCGAGGCCGTGGGGCAGATGGTGGAAAGCGCCGAGCTTGTGGGCCATGGAGTGGTTGAGGCCCAGGAAGGCGTTACCGAATGCCATACCGGCCATGCAGGATGCGTTGTGCATCTCCTCGCGAGCATGCGGATCCTTGGCACCGTTGGTGAAGGAGCTCGGGAGGTTCTCGAAGACGAGCTTTGCGGCGCGCTCGGAGAGGCCCTTGGTGTAATCGGAAGCCATGATGGAGACGTAGGACTCGATGGCGTGGGTCATGACGTCAATACCGGAAGCTGCGGTGAGGCCCTTCGGGGCGGTCATGCAGTTGTCAGCGTCGACGATTGCCATGTTGGGGAGCAGCGCGTAGTCGGCGAGCGGCCACTTGATGCCGGTCTCCTTGTCGGTGATGATGGCGAACGGCGTGCACTCGGAGCCAGTGCCCGAAGAGGTCGGGACGGCGACGAAGTAAGCCTTCTTGCCCATCTCGGGGAAGGTGAAGATACGCTTGCGGATGTCCATGAAGTCCATGGCCATGTCCTCGAAGTTCGCCTCGGGGTGCTCGTACATCATCCACATAATCTTGCCGGCGTCCATTGCGGAACCGCCGCCAACGGCGATGATGACATCCGGCTCGAAGAGCGTCATCTGCTTGGCGCCGCGACGTGCGCACTGCAGGGAGGGATCGGGCTCAACGTCGTAGAAGCAGTCGTGAGCGATGCCCATCTCATCGAGCTTGGCCTCGATGGCACGCGTGTTGCCATTCTTGAAGAGGAACTGGTCGGTAACGATGAAGGCGCGCTTCTTGCCCATTACGGTGCCGAGCTCGTCGAGTGCGACGGGCGTGCAGCCCTTCTTGAAGTAGACCTTCTCGGGTGCGCGGAACCACAGCATGTTCTCGCGGCGCTCTGCCACGGTCTTGACGTTGATCAAGTGCTTCACCCCAACGTTCTCGGAGACGGAGTTGCCACCCCAGGAGCCGCAGCCCAGGGTTAGAGACGGCTTCATGCCGAAGTTGTAGAGGTCACCGATGCCGCCGTGCGAGGACGGGGTGTTGATGACGATGCGGCAGGCCTTCATGACGTGCTGGAACTTAGCGATCTTCTCGCTCTGTGCCGGGTGCACGTAGAGAGAGGCGGTGTGGCCCGGGCCACCTGCGAGGACGAGGTGCTCTGCCTTGTCAACGGCCTCCTGGAAGTCCTTGGCGTGATACATAGCGAGGACCGGGGAGAGCTTCTCGTGGGAGAACTCTTCCTTCTCGGGATCGGTGGAGGTGACCTCGGCGATCAGGATCTTGGTCTTGGCGGGAACCTCGATGCCGGCGAGCTCGGCGATCTTGGCGGCAGCCATGCCGGGGATGCGGTGATCGAGAGCGCCGTTCTTGAACATGGCGGCACGCAGGGCCTCCATCTCGGCACCCTGCTTGACGAAGTAGCAGCCGCGCTTCTGGAACTCGGCCTTGACCTGGTCATAGATGGTGTCGATGACGGTCACGGACTGCTCGGAAGCGCAGATCATGCCGTTGTCGAAGGTCTTGGAGTGGATGATGGAGTTGACGGCGAGCTTGATGTCCGCGGTATCGTCGATGATGACCGGGGTGTTGCCGGCGCCGACGCCGAGTGCGGGCTTACCGGAGGAGTAAGCAGCCTTGACCATGCCCGGGCCACCGGTTGCGAGAATGATGTCGACGTCGCGCATGACCATGTTGGTCAGCTCGATGGACGGCTTGTCGACCCAGCCGATGATGCCCTCAGGAGCACCGGCCTTGACAGCTGCGTCGAGAACGAGCTTGGCGGCGGCGATGGTGCACTTGGCGGCTGCCGGGTGCGGGGAGATGATGATGGCGTTACGGGTCTTCAGGCAGATGAGCGTCTTGAAGATGGCCGTGGAGGTCGGGTTGGTGGTCGGGATGACAGCGCCAACGATACCGATCGGCTCGGCGACCTTGGTGATGCCGTAAGCGTCGTCGCGCTCGATGACACCGCAGGTCTTGGTGTTCTTGTAAGCGTTGTAGATGTACTCAGCGGCGTAGTGGTTCTTGATGACCTTGTCCTCGAGAACGCCACGGCCGGTCTCCTCGATGGCGAGCTTGGCCAAAGGAATACGAGCCTTGTTGGCGGCCATAGCAGCCTCGTAGAAGATCTTGTCTACCTGCTCCTGAGTGTACTCAGCGAATTTAGCCTGGGCCTCACGCATAGATTTGAGTTTGGCCTCAAGCGCCTCCACGTTGTCCACGATGGCGGGAGTAGTGTTTTCCGGTGACTTTTTCACCATTTGTGTCTCCTTGCGATCGGAGATTTACCCTACAAGATGCATGATAGCAAGAAATAATTCGGTGAACGGGCAGATTCCCGTAAAAGACAAACTAAAACGCTTCAATCAAATGAACCGTTTCAACTAAATCTATCTGCCCTGCGCATCGCCCCGCTCATTGGGGACAGACTTACATGAGTGCTTTCACTCATGTAAGTCTGTCCCCAATGAGTGCAAAAAGGCGCCCTCCGTAGGGGAGGGCGCCTTTGGTAAGTTCTATGTGAACGCGAGGTCTTTGACCCGGAGAGTCCGAGGTACTTGTTGGTAAGACCTTATTTAGGAGCGCGCAACCTTGCCGGACTTGAGGCAGGTGGAGCAAACGTTCATCTTGCGACGGTGACCATCGACGACGACGTAGACGCGCTGGATGTTGGGGCGGAACTTACGGTTGGTGACGCGGTGAGAGTGGCTGATGGAGCGACCGGCAACGGGGTGCTTACCGCAAACTTCGCAAACTTTGGACATAACTGACCCTCCTTGGGCGACAAACGAACATGTCGCGTTAACAAACAAGCCTGAACTATAGCACAGAAGCAGCTCCCTGTGCGTAATCTACACAGAGATATTTCTCTTTTGGCGATAGTGCTCACGCCACGGCCCTGGACGTAGATCCGATTTGCGTGTAGCAGAGGGGATTATGCCAGCTCGTGCGTACGTTTTCAAGCTCGTCCCACAAATATATATAGGTTTATTGAGCATTGGGCTCCGTTTACGGATTGCTCTGTATTTATGCTCGCAATTAAGCTCGAGGTTGGCTACACTATCCCTTGACCATTAAAGGGGTACGAGATACCCACATGGAATTACATAGCTGCCAAAGAGCAGCCCTTCCTGTGGGTGTCTGGTCCGTTTTAAGCGGTCGGGCATCTATTTTTTTGACTGTGTCAGCAGTCAAGACATGTGAGGAAGGAGATCGATGGGCACGACTTCCCCCAAGGCGGTCATCATGGACGAGACCGCCGTCAATCGAGCGATGACTCGCATCGCGCACGAGATTCTCGAGCGCAACGAGGGCTGTGAAGACCTCGCTCTGGTCGGCATCGTCACGCGCGGCGACCTTCTGGCAAAGAAACTTGCCGAGGAGATCAAGGAGATCGAGGGCGTCGACGTTCCGCTCGGCAGCCTCGACATCAGCTTCTACCGCGATGACTACGCTACCAATTTCGCTCCCGCGATCCACGCCACCAACATTCCCTTTAGCGTCGACGGCAAGCGCGTCGTGCTGGTGGACGACATCCTGTATACGGGCCGTACCATTCGCGCCGCTCTCGACGCCGTCATGGACCTAGGCCGTCCGAGCCGCATTGAGCTGGCAGTCCTCGTTGACCGCGGCCACCGCGAGCTCCCCATCTCGCCGGACTTTGTCGGCAAGAACGTTCCCTCGTCGCATGAGGAGAACGTGCACCTATATATGAAGGAAGTCGACGGCCGCACCGCCGTCGAGATTAACGACGTCGCGCCGGGTTCCCACGTGGGCTCCGCGCCGCTGGGAGGTGAGTAGTACCGTGGCGTTCAACCATAAGCACCTGATCGACATTACCGAGTACTCCGAAGAGGACATCAAGCTCATCCTCGAGACCGCCAAGGCGTTCTCCGAGGTCAATGAGCGTGCCATCAAGAAGGTCCCCACGCTCAAGGGCAAGACCATCGTCAACATGTTCAACGAGCCCTCGACGCGCACCCGCAGCTCCTTCGAGCTCGCCGAGAAGCGTCTTTCGGCCGACAGCCTTAACTTTGGTGGCTCCTCGACCTCCACGGTCAAGGGCGAGAGCCTCGTCGACACCGTCGAGACCCTCAACGCCTATAAGATCGACTGCATCGTCGTGCGTGATAAGCACGCCGGCGCGCCCTACATCGTCACGCAGAACTCGCCCGCGAGCGTCATCTGCGCCGGTGACGGCAAGCACAACCATCCCACGCAGGCCCTGCTCGACCTGTACACCATCTGGGAGCACAAGGGTGACTTCCACGGTCTGAAGGTCGCTGTCGTCGGCGATATCGCGCACTCCCGCGTTTGCGGTTCGCTGATCCCCGCCCTTAAGATCATGGGCTGCGAGACCTACGCCGTCGCCCCCGGCACGCTGCTGCCGCCGGCGCCCGAGGTCCTGGGCTGCGACCACGTGACGAGCGACCTCGATTCCGTCCTGCCCGAGCTGGACGTCGTCTACATGCTGCGCGTGCAGCAGGAGCGCCTCGAGGGTGCCCCGTTCCCGACCATTCGCGAGTACCACAAGCTCTTCGGCCTGACCAAGGACCGCGAGAAGCTCATGAAGCCCGATGCGATCATCTGCCACCCGGGCCCCATCAACCGCGGCGTTGAGTTCGACTCCTATATGGCCGACCACCCGCAACGCTCCGTCATCCTGGAGCAGGTCTACGCCGGTATCTGCGTGCGTATGGCTATCCTGTATCTGCTGCTTGGAGGTGCCGATAATGGCCTTGCTTCTTAAGAATGCCCACGTCGTCGACCCGTCCGTCGAGCTTGACGGTGTCGTTGACGTCCTGATTGACGGCGACAAGATCGCCGAGGTCGGCGAGAATCTCGCCGTCGAGGGAGCCGAGGTCCGCGACCTTTCCGGCAAGTACCTCGTCCCTGGCCTGGTGGATATGCACGTTCACCTTCGCGAGCCCGGCTATGAGGTCAAAGAGGACATCGAGAGCGGTACCCGCGCAGCTGCCAAGGGCGGCTTCACCGGCGTGTGCGCCATGCCCAACACCGATCCCGTCACCGATAACGGCACCGTCGTGGAGTTCGTCAAGTCCCGCGCTGCCGAGGTCGGTCACTGCCGCGTCTATCCGTCGGGCGCCATGACCCGCGGCCTTAAGGGCGAGGCTATGTCCGAGATGGGCGATATGGTCGCCCACGGCGCCGTCGCCTTTACCGACGACGGTCGCGGCGTACAGGGCGCGGGCATGCTCCGTCGCTGCATGGACTACGGCAAGATGTTCGGCAAGGTCTTTATGAGCCACTGCCAGGACGAGGACCTGGTCGGCCACGGCCAGATCAACGAGGGCAAGGTTTCGACCCGTCTGGCCCTCGAGGGCTGGCCGGCTGCCGGCGAGGAGCTCCAGATCGCTCGCGACATCGAGATCGCTAAGCTGACCGGTGCCAAGCTGCACATCCAGCACATCTCCACCGCCCATGGCCTGGAAATCGTGCGCGCCGGTAAGGCCGCTGGCGTTCGGGTTACCTGCGAGGCTACCCCGCACCACATGTTCCTGACCGAGAACGACCTGGACGATACCTACAACACCTCGCTCAAGGTCAATCCGCCGCTGCGCACCGACGAGGACGCCGAGGCCATCCGTCAGGGTGTCATCGACGGTACCGTCGACGTTATCGTCACCGATCACGCTCCGCACACTCCGTGGGAGAAGGCCCGCGAGTTCGAGCTCGCACCCTTTGGCATGATTGGCCTCGAGACCTCGCTGTCGCTCGTGCTCACCGAGCTGGTCAACACGGGCAAGATGAGCGTGGGCCGCATGGTCGAGCTCATGGCCATCAAGCCGCGTGAGATCCTAGGCCTCGACCAGGTTCAGGTCAAGGCGGGCTCCGTTGCCGATCTGACCGTGTTCGACGCGTCCGCCACCTGGACGGTCGGCGAGGACGGTTACGAGTCGCGCGCCGAGAACTCCGGTTTCGCCGGCCGCACGCTCACCGGTCGTGCCACCGATGTGTTTGTCGGCGGCAAGCAGACGCTCGCCGACGGCTGCATCTGCTAGCATTACCTTATCGCTTATGTGCGCGGCGCCCTTGCGGTGCCGCGCTTTCTGTTCGTTTTGACCATGCAACCGCATGGGGGATTGGAGCGTCTATGCCCACACCTTCCACTGCAC
>URTB01000079.1 GCA_900550595.1 uncultured Collinsella sp. | reverse complement strand
TCGCCACCCACGTAGGCGTCGACGCCATCGCCATCAGCTACTGCCCCCGCTACCAGCCAACTCACTAGGGACGCCCACATCAGTTGCGGTGAAATAGGGACTGTTTTTGGCTTATCAGCCGCCAATCAATCCCTATTCCACCGCAACTTAGAAATCGGCAATCAGCCCTGCGGGCCCTGGAACAGCTCCTCATGCGAGCCCATTCTGACCAGTCGGATCACAGGATTAGTCTTATGCGGCAAGTAGAGAACGACCACATCGACTAAGCCATCGGATAGATGGAAATCGATGTGGCCGTTGTAATTGCCGCCCGGGTTTGAAAGCTCATGGGCGCCATATTCCGCGGGAAGCGAGCCGCGAGCTGCAAGCTCTGCGACTGCCGCCTTAAACTCGGTTTTTAGCTGCGGATGGATGCGCATCGTCCGTTTGTAATCCGCCTTAAACTGAGCCTCGACTTTAATCTCAAACATCGCTAGTCCTCATCGAGGAATGATATAAGCTCATCAGCGTTATTGAATGACGGGCTGTCGTCTGGCAGAATCCCCAACTCATGAGCCTCGGCAATCACCATGGCGCGCCTCGTCGCCTCGTTGGGAACTTCGGATCGACCAACAATCTCAAAAGGAATCTTTCGCTGATTTACCAGCTGCCGAACAGCAAGGTTGAGATACGAATTGAGACTCAGACCAACCGTATCCAAGAACTCAGTCGCCTGTTCCTTGAGCCCCTCTTCGATGCGAACCGTCGTAGGCTTAACCGTTGCAGTAGACATACGCGACCTCCTCGCCCTCGTCTTTTGCATCAGTATACCCAGTTTAGAAGGCAGACTGATGTTAAATAGCATCAGTCTGCCTTCTCATCACTACAACGACAGGCACGCTCGCCCTACATCAGCCCGCTCAGGGCGATGTCGACGGCCTCGTTGAGGTCATCGGTGATATGCACCAGCTCCGGATCGAGCGAGCTAATCATACCGGCGTCCATCACCGGGCCGTTGAGCCAGTCGAACAGGCCCTGCCAGTACTCGATGCCCACCAAAACGAGCGGCATGCGCTTAACCTTGTGCGTCTGTACCAGCGTGAGCACCTCGAACATCTCGTCGAGCGTGCCAAACCCGCCGGGAAACACGATGGCGCCCGAGCTGTATTTGACGAACATGGTCTTGCGCACAAAGAAGTAACGAAAGTCCATGCCAAGGTTCACGTATTTGTTGAGCCCGTGTTCGTGCGGAAGCTCGATACCCAAGCCGACCGACTTGCCGTTCACGCTCGCCGCTCCCCTGTTGGCCGCCTCCATGACGCCGGGGCCACCGCCGGTGATAACCGCCACGCCGCGCTGGGCGATTTTGCGGCCGACCGTGCGAGCCGCCTTGTAGAGCGGATCTGTCTTGGGCGTGCGGGCACTGCCGAAGATGGTCACCGCAGGACCAAGCTCGGCAAGCGCGCCAAAGCCATCGACGAACTCTGCCTGAATGCGCAGCACGCGCCAGGGGTCGGTGTGCAACCAGTCGGTCGAGTCCTCGGGCGCCAGCAGGTTGGCGTAGGTGTTGTCCTTGGGAATCATGGGGCCGCGCATGACCACGGGGCCGCGCCGGTACGTCTCGTCGTAAGTCGGCTCGCCCTCGACGTTCTCATTCTTAATCATGGGTACTCCTATCGAAAAAAGAAACGGGCGGGGCCGACGCCATGCGTCAAACACCCGCCCGAACATCAACTATTCGGTATGGTACCCACGATGCATCAAGTGCTTGCAAGGCTTCGGTCGGCGGTCGCGGCTCTTAGTAATCCACTGCCGCAGGGCTGTTCATCCAGTCGCTCACGAACGCGCCGTAACGGCCCTCGATAATGGCCTGGCGGGCACGCTGCATAAGGTTGAGCAGGTAGTAGATGTTGTGCATCGACAGCAGAATGCCACCGAGCATCTCCTTCTGCGTGACCATGTGGCGAATGAGCGCGCGGCTGTAGCCGCCCGTGCACACCGGGCAGGTGCAAGTGGGATCGATGGGGCCGTCGTCGTGCGCAAAACGCGCGTTGCGGAAGTTGAGGCGACCCTCGCTCGAAAACGCCGTGCCCATGCGGCCGGTGCGCGTCGGCAGCACGCAGTCGAACATGTCGATGCCCACACCCACACCGCGCACGAGCGTCGTCGGGTTGCCGACACCCATCAGGTAGCGCGGCTTGTGCTTAGGCATGTACTCGGAAACCAGCGGCGCCAGCGTCTCGAACATAGTCTCGTGGTCCTCGCCCACCGAATAGCCGCCGATGCCGTAACCCGGGAAGTCGCCGCACTCCTCCAGATGGCGCAGCGAGCGCAGGCGCAGATCCAGGTGCATGCCGCCCTGAACGATGCCAAAGAGCGCCTGGTCATCGCGGGTATGAGCCTTATAGCAGCGCTCGGCCCACATGCTCGACAGTTCAACGGCGCGCTCGACGTAGGCGCGCGTGGCGGGATAGCCCGGGCACTGGTCGAGCTGCATGCAGATGTCGGAGCCGAGCTTCATGGCGATTTCCATGTTGTCCTCGGGCGTCCAGAACACGTGACGGCCGTCGTAGTCGTTGACGATAAAGCGCACGCCCTCGTCGGTGAGCTTGACGGCGTCGTTGTGGCTGAACACCTGGAAGCCGCCCGAGTCGGTAAGAATGGGACCGTGCCAGTTCATAAACTTGTGCAGGCCGCCCAGCTCGGCGATGGTGTCCTCGCCGGGACGCATGGACAGGTGATAGGTATTGGCAAGCACGATCTGGGCACCGAGCTGCTTGACGGTCTCGGTAGGAATACCCTTGACGTTTGCCTTGGTGCCCACGGGCATAAAGATTGGCGTCTCGATGTCGCCGTGCGGGGTATGCAGCACGCCAGCACGTGCGTGCGTCGTCGGATCCTCGGCGATCAGGTCGAATTTAAAAAGGTTCTGGTCCATAAACTGGAACTCCTTGGTTGCGGTTCATACGCAAACCATTATACGGGCAACCCGCAAGGAGCACCGACTCGACAGAAACTGGTGCAAAGGAAACCTGCACCAATGCACCAGGATAAAAATGATCCGTTTTCCTCCGTCCCCAACGGATCATTTCCGACAGCGAAAACCCGCCAGATCGAGCAAGGTGCCTTCAAGCAAAATGGCGCCGCAGGTTGAGCATAAGTCAGCGAGCGGGCCGCATTTGAGACAAGGTGACGTGAAACGAAAGGGCGCTGACCTTCCGGTCGCGCCCTTGAAGTTGAACGTCAGATTGTCCAAATGCGGCCCGCGCAGCGTCGACTGGTCCGCCGTTCGTTAGAACGGCGGAACCTGAGACGTAACCCCTAAGGCCGCTGACCCATGCCACCCTCGAGGGTGACGGTCTCGCCGTTCATGTACTTAAAGTCGGGGCCGCAAAGCTGAACGACCACGCGGCCGATCTCCTTCTCGACATCGCCGTAATGGCCCGCCGGCGGCATGTGGACGTTGGCCTTGAACGCCTCGGGGTAAGCATCCTGGAAGTTCTCGAGCGCAGCAGTCCAGGCAAGAGGGCACACGATGTTGACGTTGATGCCGTCCTTGCCCCACTCGTTGGCGGCGACGCGGGTCAGGCCGCGGATGCCCTCCTTGGCGGCAGCATAGCTGCACTGACCATAGTTACCAAACAGGCCGGCGCCCGAAGCAAAGTTGACCACAGAGCCCTTGGTCTCCTTCAGGTGCGGATAGGCCTTCTGCATGTACAGATAGGTGGCATACAGACCGGAATAAATGGCCAGATTAAACTGGTCCATGGTGTGGTCGGCGATGGTCACACCCGAGGCACTGGCCTGAGCGTTGTTGACGACGGCGTCGATGCGACCGAACTCCTCAATCGCCTTGTCGATAACGTTCTGGACGACGGCCTCGTTATCCTGACCAGCCGAGACATCGGCCTGAACAGGCAGAACCTTGATGCCGTACTCGGCCTCGAGGGACTCCTTGGCAGCCTCGAGCTTGGCAACGTTGCGGCCGGTAATAACGAGGTTTGCGCCCTCCTTGGCAAAAGCGATATCGATGCCGTAACCGATGGAGCCAGCGGAGCCGTCCTTGAGCGTGGCCTTGCCGCCGCCGGTGACGATCACGGTCTTACCAGTGAAAAGTCCCATACAAAGTCCTTTCAAAATCGCGACGGGCACGCCCGCCGACTGCGCGTATCCAACTTCACGCGCCAAAAGCTGAAATGCAACTTTAACGGGTTCAAGTGAAAAATAAAGACCGCAGCAGGCGAACGGCGCAACGTCATTCGGCGAAGGGATTGTCAAGCGTAAACTGAATTTAGAGGACGAATTTTTGCTATCCAAGCGAGTCATCGAACACGTTTTGAAACTTTGCTGCGGGGCGCGGGATGTCGGCGCGAGACTTTATCATAGGGTGACAAACAACGATGAGGAGCACATGCCTATGACGGACGAGCTGGACCCCCAGACTCAACAGCATATTGATGATTCAGCAGACGTCGCCGCAGATACTGACGCTGCGACCTGCAATGATACCGACGTCGACGACGCCACTCTGGATAACGGCGCTGCGACGGAAATCCCTGCGGCAGAAGTTGCCGGCGAGCAAAACGACGATTCGGACGCTCAGGACAACGCCCCCGAAAAGGAAGCCGCCCCGCAAGCAGAAGGCCCCATCGAGGTGTCTTCGGAAGAAGAGCTCGATGCCGTCATGGACTCCATGATGGATGCCGTCAAAGCGATGAAAGACGCCGTGGCCGACGCCGATGTTGACGCCGAAGAAGAGGAGGCCGCCGAGGCCGCCTCGACCTTCGTGCCCGGCGAGACCCCCGTTGCCGACCAAGGCAGCACCCTGCCCTCGTTCCTGCAGCTTGAGCACCCCACCATTGGTGCCGATGCAGTCGACCCGCACGCTGCCGGCTTTTCCGTAGTCGAGGGCGGCACCGGCAGCATCACCACGTCACAGGCGCCCGATGCGGGCACGGCAAACGCCGGTCACCCGACCGCCCTGCACGCCCCAGCAGCCAGCCGCGATCTGGGAGGCGCCGTCTCAAACACCGCCAGCGCCGTGGGCGCCTTTATCGCCCAGGGTGCCTCGGCCATGCGCGAGATGAACGCCGCAAAGAAGGCACTCGCGGACGCCCGCGCTCACCTGGCCGAACTTGAGCAGCGCATCGCCGATCAAGGCGAGGAGCTCGAGACACGCCAAGACATCGCAGGCCGCTACGACCAAATCGTCGCCGAGCAGCGCCAGACTATCGACACGGCACAAAAGGCCGCCGTGGCGGCAGAAATCGGCCGCGATACCCATGCTGCCAAGGCAACAGAACTCAAGGCGCGGCTCGAACAAATGAAGGAAGAGGACGACGCCACCGAGCGGCGTCTCAAAGCCGCACTCGACGCGGTGGAGGCGCGCGAAGCCAGCTCGCGCGAAACCGGTAACCGCCTCGTTCGACGCCTCGAGGATTCCAAGCGCATCCGCGACAAGGTGCAGGCCGAGCGCGACGCCGGCGTTGCCGCAGCGCAGCAAACCGTCGACGCCACGCGCGCTCAACTCGAAACGCTGCGCCGCGAGTATGCCGAGCTGCAGCGCAATCCTTCGGCGAATCCCGCCAATTACACGGTGCGCACCAGCGAGCTTTCGATGCAGATCTCCGACACGGCCGATGCCCTGCGCAAAGCCGAGGAAGATGTCCCGCACATCACCGCCGATCTTGAGCACTCACTCGCGGCCGCCGAGCACGCCGTCGAGCAGGCACAAGCCCCCATCGCTGACGCCAAGCGTGCCCATCAGGCCGTGACGGCCGAGGCCGATGCCGCGCGCGACGAGCTGCAGACCGCAAAAACCGCCGCCGCAACGCGCCAACGCGAACTGCGCGAGAAGATCGCCGTCGAGGACAAGGCGCGTCGAGAGCAGGAGCAGGCTATTGCCAATGCCCAGGCGGATGTAGCGCATGCGCAGTCGATCATCGAGCAGGCGACCGAGGTGCACGACCATCCCGAGATTACCGAATCGCTCGCAGACTCTCTGGTCCGCGATAAAGTCGAGCACGCCGAAACCGAGCGCGAAGTGGCTCAACTCGAAGCCGCCGAGGACGACGTGCGCGAGCGCACCCGCGACTCACGCATCAAATTCACCGGCGCCATCGTCTGCATTGTCGCCGTGATTCTGGCGATCATCCTGATCTGGCTGTTCGCAAGCAAGTAAGTCAGTTACCAAAAACACCCCAACGCAGTTGCGGTGAGATAGTTCCTGTTTAGCCATCAAAAAGGCCAATTCAAGAACTATCTCACCGCAACTTATTTAGATCGGCGCAAGGCAACCTATCCCTCTTGCACCGATCTCTTGACATAAGGAGTGTCCCCAGGTGTCGGCACAAAAGGAACGTCCCCAAGTGCCACATTGACAGCCAAGGCAACGCCGATGTTTTGGCAATGACAGCGAAAACCCGCCAGAGCGAGCAAGGTGCCTTGAAACGAGGCGGCATTGACCTTCTGGTCAT
>URTB01000078.1 GCA_900550595.1 uncultured Collinsella sp. | reverse complement strand
AAGCGAACGGTAGGTTCATATATACGAACCTACCGTTCTACCTGCGCAAACCACCGCAAAGGGGACAGGCACCTTTGCGGTGGTTCTGGACTTGGCCGGCCAGTTTGTCTCGATCTGTAACAGTTAGAGGTCAAATTCCCCGCCTGGTGTTACGGATCGAGACATTAGATTGGCGGCATTCGGTTCATCTCAATCTGTAACATCTGGAGCCGTTTTGGGCAGTCTGGTGTTACAGATTGAGATTTTGCTGAGGCCGAGAACGAGGGCCGTCACCCAGCTCTAATGCTTGCGGCGCTTGGTCGCGGCGAGGCCGGCGGCGGCTACGGTTGCGCCGGCGATGCCTAGAGCGGCGACCGTCATCGCGGTGGCATCCCCCGTGGTAGCCAGGACAGCATCGGACTTTTTGGCCGGCATGGTTTTCTCAACCGTCTTGGTCGTTGTGGTTGTCGTGGTCGGCTTGGCCGCGGGCTTAGCTTCAGGTTTGGCCTCGGGCTTCACCCCAGGCTGCGGCGTTGGCTTGGGATCCGGCGTAGGCTGCGGATCGGGAGTCGGCGTGGCCTCGGGCGTAAACGTCATGTTGGTGTTGAGCCACAGGGTCTCGATCCAGCCGCTCTCGGGATCAACTACACTCGCTTCGCCCATCTGGTAGCCGCACTCCTGGCCGTTGATCACCAGCTTGGTGTTGGGCGTAAAGTAGAAACCACGCGCCGGCTTAAAGTACAGACCGTAGCGATAGGTCACGCCGGGCTTAAAGGCATCGATGTGGTTGGTAATGTTCTGGTCCCAGAACTCGACGGAATTTACTTCGCTGCCGTCGCTGCCCGTCCAGAACTCGCACTGGAGAATAGAGTTGGAACCCGCCGGAGTGCCCGCCGTAAAGACCGGCTTATCGCCCGCCTTAAAGGTGGTCGTGGCACCGTTGATCTCGATAACGTCGATGGCACGCCATTCGTCAATCGGCTGCTCGCACAGCATATTGTCAGCATTGGGCGCGAAGACGCCGTTGACGGTCTTGATGTGGTGCACCCAATGGCCGTTGACGTTCATTTCGCAGTCATCGGCCACGGTATTGTCGCCCTTGAGCCTCAGCTCAACGGAATACATGTAGAACTTGCCCTCTTCGAAGTGGTCGATCCTCCTCGCGCCCGTCGGATACTTGGCGGGGTCGGAATACCAGAAGGCAACGGGCGTGAGCTCGGCGGGGTCGCTGCCATCCATCTCTTCCCAGCACTCATAGGCGATCTCATACTTATCGGCATCGGCGGCAGGAATCGTCGCGGTCGCACGCGGCGCCTCGCCGGGCGCATAGTCGGTTTTCACATCGTTGACGTTTAGATTCTCAAGAGCTTCGTTTTCCGACGAAGCAGGCATCGTAATTGTTTTAATAGCAGGGACATACAGGAATTCTCCGCTTAGACTCGACTTTACGGTTTCCCCGTTTACGGTAACAACGGTTTCATCGCTGAAGGAATATCCGTCTTTTGGCTTCAGCATAAGAGAATACACGTACTCTTTCCCGCTTTTAAACTTTGTAATAGTCGGCAGGGAACCATGTGAGCCGTTATCGGAATACCAGGCAGCAACGGGTTCGTTGTTTTCAAATTCCTGCCAGCATTCATAAGCGATTTCGTATTTATCTGCATCGTAGTTAGGGACACCTGCCGTCGCCTGCGGACCAGTATCCAGCTGCCAATTGAAGTTCGTATTCTGAACATTGGCAAAGGAGATGGATTCCGATTCTGATTCCGCTGCCGGGATAACAAGGCACGCCCTCTCGTAGACATGGGTGCGGGTGTAGTAGTCATCCCGGATCTCGTTAATAGTGGGTTTCCCGGTCGCCTCGGTATCTCCTTTAAAGGCGTCGTCCGGATCACCGATGATGATATTCCCGGGCTCTGTACCCGTATACGTAAGCTTGGATCCATCATAGGTGGTCGTCATCTTGGACTTATTCTCCTTGTACTCCGTAAAGTACTTCTGCTCCTCCTTCTGTCTCTGAATCTTGCTGATATCCAGGGTAAGCGTTGTTTTATTGCTCGCACTGTCATACGCCGCATGGACGATCAAGTCCCCCAGGCCGATAAAAGTCAAAGCGCTACCATCGAGAGCAGACTGGTCTCCATCTACAAGGGCAATCCCCTTCACATACTCAATCGTTTCTTCTTTCTTGATGTCGGTGTAATTGTTCCGCACCGTAATATTGACCCTAACGCCGCTGCCGCCAACAACATCGGTCACACCGCAGGGCATGATGGCGTCATTCGCCGGCGTGGCGGCGTTGTCGCTGGGAGTATTTTGTTCAGCGGGTGCCGCATCGTTGGATTCATCGGTGGCGCCAGTCGGGGCCGTCTGCTGAGGCTCAGCGGTGGCTTGCGCCGCCGGAGCAGCATCGGCTGCAGGCACGGTCGAAGCGGCTGGTGCGGTCGTTGCGGCCGTATCCTCCGCAACCGTCGGCGTCACCGGAGCCGCGGCAACTTCATCCGTCCCAGCGGCGGGATCGGCGCATTCCGTCGCCAGCGCCACGCTCGGCAGCAGCAGCTGGCCGACCATAAGCGCACACGCGCCGGCGCAAGCTATTTTGGCACCCACACAACACCGGGTACCGTGAACCAGCGAGCAGGTGCGCTCACGCTGAGTTTGCTTATCAAAGTGGCTTCCGCACATAACGCCCTCCTTGGTCGTAGGGACACCACCACAAAGGTGCCTGTCCCCTTTGTGGTAGTCCTGTACCACCAAGATGTGTCAAATGACTCCGTATGCCTAGGTTCGTAGATGTGAACCTAGGCCTCTACCTGCGGTTTAATTCAATATGATTTCACCATCGCCACACTCGTCCCGGGAACGCTACAATCGAGGACACGATCATTCGTCCACCCAAAGGACTGTCCTTGAACCTGAGCAAGCCTAAAATTAACGCGCTTTTGGCACTCGCGCTCTTTACCTTCGTCTTCCTTGCCGCCGAGTTTCGCTTCGATATCAATATCGGGCTACTCGCCGGCGCCGAGCGCGTTGTGCTCGCACAGGGCCTTATCCTTGGCGCCAGCGTGATCGGCTTTATCGGATACGCTCCGTTGCTTGATCATGCGCAGCGCAAAGGCCAGCCTCAGGCAGTTGTCAGTGCCGCCGTCCCTATCGCCATCTTGGGGCTGATTCAGATCCAGTCCCCCACGGCCCCGCTTGCCCTCGAGATTCTGGGCTGCCTCGCATTCCTCGGACTCGGCCTGTTAGGCGCCGCAGCGCACCACGCCTTTTCGTTGGCATTCCAAGATGATCCCAAGCTCGCCACCGGTGCGGGAGCGGCCTATGCCGCGGGCATCCTGATGCAGTTCGCCGTCAACCTGCTCAATTGCGGTGGCATCGTCGAGCTCATCGTCCTTGGCGCAGCGACTATCGCCATCTCCGCCCTCAGCGTCGTTCCCCAAAAGGCCGCCGAGAGCTCCAACTCCGCCATCAATCCCTTTATTGAGCCCTCTCATGCCCTCGCCAAACAGTCATGCTGGAGCATCGCGCTCGTCATGATTCTTGCCTGCTTGTTCTCGACCCTCGACAACGTGGTCACACTCTCCAACGCCCACGGCACCATTGCCGTGCAAACCTGGCCGCGCCTCTTTTTGGCGGCAAGCGGCCTTGCCGCCGGTCTTATCTTTGACCTTGCCGAGCGCCGCTACATGGGACTTGTCATGCTCGGCATCGCCGTGCTCTCGACCATTTCCATCCTGGCCGTGGAGGCCGGCGCCGATCCCAACCTGGGCCTTGTCGTCTTTTATCTGAGTTCGGGCTTTTTTGTCACGTTCTTTACCGCCACCTTTACACAGCTGGCACCGCGCATGCATGCGCCCGCCCTCTGGGCCGGCATGGGACGCGCCGCCAACAATGTATGCGCATTCACTACATCGGGCCTCTCGCTGGCGCTCGTAACCTCGGACAACGTTGCCCTCATTATGATCGGCGCGCTCGTTTTGCTCGTCGCCGCCTGCGCGGCATTCGTGGCAGCCGGCCTGTTTCGCCTGCCCCAAACCGAGCAGGAGCGCGAGCGCGAGCAACTGGCAAAAGAAGCACTCACCGCCCCCACCATCGAAGAGCAACGCCAGGCCTTCATCGCCGACCACGCTCTCACCCCGCGCGAAGTCGACGTGCTCATAGCCGTGACCCAGGATGAACGCCCGCTCAAGCAGGTCGCCGAGGAACTCGGCATCTCGATGCGCATGGTACAGCGCCACCTGAGCTCTATCTACCAAAAGACCGACACGCAGACGCGCGCCGGTCTCGCCAAAGCCTTCCCCTCTGCCTAAAACAAAAACCACCACAAAGGCCCCCTTTGCGGTGGTTTGAGCGGAGCAGAAGGCCACTCTGCCAGTTTGTCTCAGTCTGTAACAGATAGGCCCCTAAAAGCAGGCTTATTGTTACAGATCGAGACAGTAAAGGGACACGAAGCGATCCTTCGCAGCAACGACCCTCTAGTAAAGCGATGCGACATATCGGCCAAAGCCTGGCAATGCAAACTCAAAACGTCCTTGTAGAGGCTCTTCAATTACCCCAGCCTCTACCAGACGCTTTTTATACGTTGAAATCGAACCGGAACTCTTCTTAAGCCTCGCTGCCAGCTCTTGCCTGGTCGTCGTCCCAACCGGATTCATTGCACGAAGAAATTCAAGGTCCCCTCGTGAAAGTTCCGCCGCTGTTGAAGCGAAAACTCGCGATTCCAGCTCCTCTTGCGCAAGTTTCGCGCCTCGTTCGACATCCTCAATAGAAACCTCGGAGGCTTGGCGCGAAGCATTCCATGCCCGATACCCCACCAACTGGAACATAAATGGAAAGCCATCGATCGCCTTGGCAGCGAGGTCAATCGCCTCATCAGAAATCGTCTTGCCGCCGTCCTCAATCGTTAGTCGAAACGCTTCTTTTACCTCAGTCGGTGAAATTGATCCCAGCGAATGTTGAGCCGCGCGACGAAGAAACGATGTCGATTTCCCCGTCAGCAGCGCCAGCACGCGAAACGGCAGCCCCGCCATAAGCAAAGCTACCTTTTTATTCTCGCTTACAAAGTGCTGGTAGGTAGTAACAAGCTCCGTCATTTGCGCAAACGATACATCCACTTCGTCAACGGCGATAAGCACCCCGGTGTCAGTCGCTTCAAGCTGAGCAAACAAAGCGTTCATCTTAGTACGCCAGTTAGCGCCCTCAAATTCAACATCGATGTTTTCCCAGCTCATGCTTCCTACGTGGGCAATGCCGACACTGTTCACACGCCTAGAAGCGGGCTTTTCGATCAGATGGGCGGCTGATTCGTTGAGGCGCTGCAAAATGTCTTCGAGCATCCCCTCCGAGGCCGTCACATTCGCTGTAATCCAGCCCTCTTGCTGGGCGCGGTACGACAGATATGCCAAAAGCGCCGTTTTACCTGTACCACGTGCACCATAGAAAACCGAGCAAAGATTGGGATCGGAGTCGTCATTTTCAAACGCCAGCACCATATCATCGATGATTTGCTCACGGCCGGCCATATACGCCGGTACACGTCCGAACATCGGCGTGAATGGATTTGCCTGCCTGTACGCCGTCGGTGCCGCCATAAAGCCTCCCTTGAACTCATACAACTTAATTATGCCCCTACAATCTTTAAGTATTTTGAGCATCTTTGAGTTTTTTGAGCATCTTTGAGTTCTTTGAGTGATCGGCCCCCGCAGAACCAGTTGACTTTCTCCGCCTAAAACAAAAACCACCACAAAGGTGCCTGTCCCCTTTGTGGTGGTTTTTGATCGATTAGCCTTCGAGCTGCGCCACTTTGTAGCGGTAGGCGGCGGCGATGACGTCTTTACAACCCTCGCGGCCCAGCTTGGCGCGGTTGACGACGATGTCCTTGCCGCTCGTCATCTTCCACTTGCCGGCGCTGTAGCGCTTGTAGAATGCCTCGCGCGCCTTCTGCTGCTGTTTAACTAGCTTGGCGCCCTTCTTTTTGTTGAGGCCGCGCTTTTTGCGCACGATCTCGACGCGGTCCTCAAAGGGAGCGGTCACCAATACGGCAATGTGGTTGGGGTTGTTACGCAGCAGGTAATCGGACAGGCGGCCTTCGATAATGCAGCTCTCGGTCTCACCCAGATCCAAAATCACCTGGCTCATCTTTTGGAACAACTTGTCCGAGTACGAACGCGCATCGTAACGGTCGGGCAGAAAAGCCATGTTCTCCACGGCCAGGCGCTCGTCGTAAGCGGCCATCTTGTCGAGCGACTCGCCCGCGCGCAGCGACGCACGCACCAGCAGCTCGTTATCGTACAGCGGAATCCCCAACTCGTTGGCGAGGATGCGTCCGATCTCGTGGCCCTCGGCACCAAAGTCGCGCGCGATGGTAATGACCACGGGGCTCTTTTTGTTCTCCAGATCGCTCATCGCGATTCCTTTCTAACAAATGAGAAATAGGCGATTCCTGATTCTCATTTTGTCACTTACGACCGTCCTGGTTTCCCAAGTGCGGCAGATTGCCCCGAAAGAGGAGCGCCGCGTACTAAATGTACGCAAGCGACGATTGAGGGGCAAGATGCCGTGCTTGGGGAAGCAGGACTACGCTGCCACAATACGGCGTTGATATGCTCGGACCAGCAACGAGATACCAAAGTTGAGCACAAAGTACATCGCAAACACCAGGCCGTAGAGCATA